>NZ_JACNAC010000034.1:0-68561 GCF_017349775.1 Pseudomonas sp. GW460-12-10-14-TSB1 | reverse complement strand
GGCTGTGGTGCTGCGGCAGGATCGCCAGGGTCAGGCTGGAGTTGAACGCCGGGCCCATGCCGCCGGTGGAGCACAGCGGGCAACCGAAGGCCTTGGACAGGGTCGGCAGCGATTCGTCGACCGGGTTGGAGGAGACCGGCGCCTGGGTGCGCGGGTCCACCGTACAGAACTGGCCGCCGATCCCGTTGAGCTGCTGGCCGACCATCTGCCCGTGGCCGATGCTGCAGGCGAACACGTTGAACAGGACGCAGCAATAGAGCATCCAGGCAACGAGCGAGCGATCGGTTCGGGCTAATTTCATGGGGCGGCACTTTACCATCGCAGGCGACGAACGTACTTACAAAAACGCGCGAGCGGGTCCATTCTTCAGCAACATTTTTTGCCATGGACGTTTGCATATGAATGTTTTGATCGCGCAATGGATGGCAGGAGCCTTCCTGCTGATCAGCCTGATCCACCTGTACTGGGCCGCCGGCGGCAAGCGCGGCAGCGAGGCGGCGATCCCCCAGGTGCCGGGCAGGACGCCGGGTGAGCTGGAACCGGCGTTCAAACCCTCGGGGTTTGCCACCCTGTTGGTGGCGGTGGGCTTGCTGCTGATCGCGATGCTGGTGTGCTTGCGGGTGGGCCTGTATTTGCCGACGGTGAGCCACCCGGCGTTGCAATGGGTGATCAGTGCGATGGCCTTGCTGATGTTCGCCCGGGCCATCGGCGACTCGAACCTGGTGGGGTTCTTCAAGGAGGTCAGCGAGTCGAAGTTCGCCCGGCTGGACACCTTGTTCTATTCACCGCTGTGCGTGGTGTTGGGGGCGGGGTTGTTGGTGGTGGCCTGGAACTGAGTTGCTAGCGAAAAGCTGAAAAGCATCGCGGGCAAGTCGGATCGCCGCCCGCTCGCTCCTACAAGATCACACCGACCTGTAGGAGCGAGGCTTGCCCGCGATGACGTATGTCCAGGCGCTGAAGAACTCAGCTGCCGCTTTCGCTACGCCGGCTGCTGACTTCCGCCGGCACATCGTCGCCGGCCATGCGCTTGCGGAACAGCGCCGCCCGCGCCAGCAGCAGGGTGGTCACCGGCACGGTGATCGACAGCAGGATCGGAATCAGCCAGGCGTGCAGCACAGGCGCGGATTTCATCCCCGAGAAATACAGGATCGACGCCAGGGCCACGCACCAGGCGCCCAGGGTCGAGGCCAGGGCCGGCGGGTGCATGCGCTGGAAGTAATCCTTCATGCGCACGATGCCGATCGCGCCGATCAGGGCGAAGGCGCTGCCGAGCACCAGCAGGATCGCCACCGGTACCTCGATCCACCACGACAGTTCATTGACGGCATTCATTCGATCACCTCGCCACGCAGGAGGAATTTGGCCAGGGCGAAGGAGCCGACGAAGCCGAACAGGGCGATCAGCAGCGCCGCCTCGAAGTAGGTGTCGCTGGCATAACGGATGCCCAGCACCAGCATCATCAGCATCGCCAGGATGTACAGGTAGTCCAGGGCCAGGACCCGGTCCTGGGCCGAGGGGCCCTTGAACAACCGGACCAGGGTCAGGACCATGGCCACGGAAAACAGGAACAGGCTGAGCAGGATCGCGTTCGTGAGCAGGGCACTCATTCGAAGATCTCCATCAACGGACGCTCGTAGGTCGTCTTGAAGTGCTGGATGAAAGCCGCTTCGTCGTCCAGATCGAACACATGCAGCAACAGGATGCTGCGGTCCAGGGACAGCTCGGACCACACCGTGCCCGGCACCACCGTGGTGATGGTCGAGAGCGCGGCCAGGCCGTTGGCGTCGCGCAGCTCCAGGGGGATCTTGACGAAGCGCGAGCGCGGCGGGCGGCGCCCGGCGTTGAGCACGCCCCAGGCCACGGCCAGGTTCGACAGCAGCACGTCGCGGCCGACCACCAGCAGCAGGCGCAGGATGGTCATGGGGCGGCGGATGCGGATCGGCAGCGGGCGCAACGGGCGCATCATCAAGGGCGCGCAGAAGCCCAGGAGGGCACCGAGCAGCAGGTTGCCGGGGCTGACGGACAGGTTCAGCACCAGCCACAGCAACCACAGCGCCAGCGACAACCAGGGAGCAGGGAACAGGCGCTTCATGGCTGCACCTCCTGCAATGCCGCCTGGGCTTCGGGGCTGGGGACCGCCCGGGTGCCGAGCACGGCCATCACATACTGCTGCGGGTCGTTGAGGCTGTCGGCGGCGGCCTGGGTAAAGCGCAGCAGCGGCTCGGCCTTGAGGGTCAACAGCATGCACAGCCCGAGCAGGGCAACGATCGGCACGCACTCGAAACGTCGCAGCGCTGGCGAGGGCCGCTCTTCCGGGGTCCAGAAGCGCTGGATGCCCAGGCGCGAAAAGGCGATCAGCGACGCCAGGCCGGAGAGGATCAGCAAGGCCAGCAGGCCCCAGGCGGCGCCGGACAGCGGCGCGTCAGTGGCCTGGCCCAGCCCCAGCGGGTTGAGCAGGGCGCCGATCAGGCTCAGCTTGCCGATGAACCCCGACAGCGGCGGCATGCCGATGATCAGCAGCGCGCAGGCAATGAAGCTCAGGCCGAGGAAGGCCATGGTCCAGGGAATCACCTGGCCGACCACGGCTTTGCGCTCGTCGTCGAGGTTGGTGCCCGGTGGCGGTTGCAGCGACTCCTGGGGCCGGGGCAGGGCTTCGACCTCGTCGTCCAGGGGGATTTCGTTGGCCGAGCGCGAGCGCTCGATCAGTTCCGCCAGGAGGAACAGCGCGCTCAGGGCCAGGGTCGAGCTGACCAGGTAGAACAGCGCGCCGGCGATCAGCCTGGGCTGGGCGAAGCCGATCGCCGCCAGGAGGATCCCGGCCGAGACCAGGATGCTCAGGCTGGCCATGCGCTCCAGGCGCTGCGCGGCGAGGATCGCCAGGGCCGCGCAGACGATGGTCGCCATGCCGCCGTAGATCAGCCAGTCGCCGCCGAAGTAGGCCGAGGCCCCGGCCTGCCCGGAGAACAGCAGGGTCCACAGGCGCAGCAGGGTGTAGACGCCGACCTTGGTCATGATCGCGAACATCGCCGCCACCGGCGCACTGGCCGAGGAATAGGCCGGCACCAGCCAGAAGTTCAGCGGCCAGATGCCGGCCTTGGTCAGGAACGCGGTCGCCAGGATCGCCGCACCGGCATGCAGCAGGCCGCGGTCGGCTTCCGGCACCAGCGGGATCTTCAGCGCCAGGTCGGCCATGTTCAGGGTGCCGGTGACGCCGTAGATCAGCGCCGCGCCGATCAGGAACAGCGACGAGGCCAGCAGGTTGATCGCCACGTAGTGCAGGCCGGCGGACACCCGCGCGCGGCCCGAGCCGTGGAGCATCAGGCCGTAGGAGGCGGCCAGCAGCACTTCGAAGAACACGAACAGGTTGAACAGGTCGGCGGTCAGGAAGGCGCCGTACAGGCCCATTAGCTGGATCTGGAACAGCGCGTGGAAGCTGGCCCCGGCGCGGTCCCAGCGGGCCATGGCGAACAGCAGGGCGCTGACGCCGATGATCCCGGTGAGCACCAGCATCAGCGCCGACAGGCGATCGACCACCAGCACGATGCCGAACGGCACCTGCCAGTTGCCCGGCAGGTACACGCCGACGGAGCCGGGCACGCCGGTCTGCTGGGTCCAGCACAGCAACAGCACGGAGATGCCCAGGCCGAGCATGCTGGAGAACAGGTTGATCTTGGCTTTCAGCGGGCGATGTTTTTCGCCGAGCATCAGCATCACCGCGGCGGTCAGCAGCGGCAGCAAAATGGGCGCGACGATCAGGTGCGGCATCAGGTTCATTCCTTGGGCTCCCGGCCATCCACATGGTCGGTGCCGGTCAGGCCCCTGGACGCCAGCAGGACCACTAGGAACAGCGCGGTCATGGCGAAGCTGATGACGATCGCCGTGAGCACCAGCGCCTGGGGCAGCGGGTCGGTGTAGTGCAGCAGATCCTGGGGCACGCCGTCCTTGATGATCGGCTCCTTGCCGATGAACAGGCTGCCCATGCTGAAGATGAACAGGTTGACCCCGTAGGACAGCAGGCACAGGCCCATCACCACCTGGAAGGTCCGTGGCCGCAGCACCAGCCAGACGCCGGAGGCCGCCAGCACACCAATGGCGATTGCAATCACTTCTTCCATCAGGCGGCTCCTGGCTTGGCTTGGGGTTTGACTTGGGCACGCACCGACTGGTGCGCCAGCGCGGTGAGGATCAGCAGGGTCGAGCCGACCACCACGGCATACACGCCGATGTCGAAGAACAGCGCGCTGGCGATATGGATATCGCCCAGCAGCGGCAGGTCCAGGTGCAGGGTATGGGTGGTCAGGAACGGGTAGCCGAACGCCAGGGCGCCGAGCCCGGTCAGGGTGGCGAACAGCAGGCCGGTGCCCATCCAGCGCAGAGGCCGCAGGCTCATCTGGGCCTCGACCCACTGGGTGCCGGCGACCATGTACTGCAGGATGAACGCCACCGACATCACCAGGCCGGCGACGAAACCGCCGCCCGGCAGGTTGTGGCCGCGCATGAACAGGTAGAACGACACCACCAGGGCGATCGGCAGCAGCAGGCGCACCAGCGCCGCCGGCACCATCATGAAGCCCAGGGCGGTGTCGCTGGCGTGGCGCGGGTTGACCAGGTCGGTGACCACGTCGGGCGCCAGCAGGCGCTGCTGGGCCGGCAGCTGCATGCTTTCCTTCGGTGGGCGGAAGCGCCGCAGCAGGGCGAACACGGTCAGGGCCACGGCTGCCAGCACGGTGATCTCGCCCAGGGTGTCGAAGCCGCGGAAGTCCACCAGCATCACATTCACCACATTGCTGCCGCCGCCTTCCGGCAGGGCGCGGCTGAGGTAGAACGAGGAAATGTCGTTGGGGGTCTGGCGGGTCAGCATGGCGTAGGACAGCACGGCCATGCCCAGGCCGACGGCGATCGACAGCAGCAGGTCGCGCAGGCGCCGGGCACGGGCCTTGGGCAGGCTGCTGGGCAGCGGCGAGACGTCTTCGATCCGCCGTGGCAGCCAGCGCAGGCCGAGCAGGATCAGCACCGTGGTCACCACTTCCACCACCAACTGGGTCAGGGCCAGGTCCGGCGCGGAGAACCAGACGAAGGTCACGCAGGTCATCAGGCCGCAGACGCTGACCATGGTCAGGGCTGCCAGGCGGTGGTACTTGGCTTGCCAGGCGGCGCCCAGGGCGCAGGCGATGGCCAGCAGCCAGAGGGTGACAAAGACGATGGAGCCCGGGATCTTCGGCCGGTCGCCCCAGCTCAGGTTGCTGTAGAGCATCGGGATCAGGCCGGCCAGCACCGCCACCAGCACCAGCAGGAACAGCTGGGTCTGCAGGCGCTTGGTGCTGATGTGCCGCTCCAGGCGCCGGGCCAGGCGCATCATGCTCACCAGGCTGCGCTCGAACAGGCGCTTGCCGTTGAAGCGGCCAATGAGTGGCGGGTAGGCGAAGTGGCCGCGCACCAGCGGGGCACGCAGCAGCAAGTAGAGCACGATGCCAGCGGACATGGCGATCAGGCTCATGATGATCGGCGCATTCAGGCCGTGCCAGATCGCCAGGCTGTACTCCGGCAAGGTGCCGCCGACCACCGGCAGGGCAGCCGCGGCCAGCAGCGGGCCGACCATCTGCGCCGGGAAGATCCCCACCAGCAGGCAGGTGAACACCAGCAGCTCCACCGGCGCGCGCATCCAGCGCGGCGGCTCGTGGGGCGTGTGCGGCAGGTCTTCGGCCGGTTTGCCGAAGAACACATCCACGGTGAAACGCAGGGAGTAGGCGACGCTGAAGGTCCCGGCGATGGTGGCGATCACCGGCAGGGCGGCCTCGACCCAGGCGGTGGAATTGATGAACACCGTCTCGGCGAAGAACATCTCTTTCGACAGGAAACCATTGAGCAGCGGCACGCCGGCCATGGAGGCGCTGGCGACCATGGCCAGGGTGGCGGTAAATGGCATCAGCTTGATCAGGCCGTTGAGCTTGCGGATGTCGCGGGTACCGCTTTCGTGGTCGATGATGCCGGCGGCCATGAACAGCGAGGCCTTGAAGGTGGCGTGGTTGAGGATATGGAACACCGCGGCCACCGCGGCCAGCGGGCTGTTCAGGCCCAGCAGCAGGGTGATCAGGCCCAGGTGGCTGATGGTCGAGTAGGCCAGCAGGCCCTTGAGGTCGTTCTGGAACATTGCGCAGTAGGCGCCCAGCACCAGGGTCGCGGCCCCTGCGCCGCCGACGATCCAGAACCATTCTTCGCTGCCGGACAGCGACGGCCAGAGGCGGGCGAGGAGAAAGACCCCGGCCTTGACCATGGTCGCCGAGTGCAGGTAGGCCGAGACCGGTGTCGGCGCGGCCATGGCGTGGGGCAGCCAGAAGTGGAAGGGGAACTGCGCGCTTTTGCTGAGGGCGCCGATCAGGATCAGGGGCAGGAGGATGGGGTAGAGGGCATGGGCTCGGATGAGATCTCCGGCAGCCAGGACCTTGTCCAGGTCGTAGCTGCCGACCACATGGCCGAGCAGCATGACCCCCGCCAGCAGGCACAAGCCCCCCGCGCCGGTAACCATCAGCGCCATGTAGGCGCCGCGCCGGGCGTCGGAGCGGTGGTGCCAGTAGCCGATCAGCAGGAAGGAGAACAGGCTGGTCAGTTCCCAGAAGAACACGATCTGGATCAGGTTGCCGGAAATCACCAGGCCGAGCATGGCGCCCATGAAGGCCAGGAAAAACGCGAAGAAGCGCGGCACCGGGTCTTCCGGCGACATGTAGTAGCGCGCGTACAGCGACACCAGGGTGCCGATGGCCAGCACCAGCATGGAGAACAGCCAGGCGAAGCCGTCCATGCGCAGGACGAAGTTCAGGCCGAGGCTGGGCAGCCAGTTGAACTCTTCACGGATCACGCCGCCATGGGCGATCTGCGGGTACATCGAAGCCACCGCCACGGTACCGGCCAAGGCGACCAGGCCTGCCAGCAGGGACTCGGTGTTACGCGCGTTGTGCGGCAGCAAGGCCGCCAGACAGCTGCCGATAAAAGGCAGAAGCAGTAGAACTATCAGGGACATAGGCTTCTAATCTGCGGGAAATTGTGATGCATCATACGTGCCGACTCTGGGATCACCAACCTTGAAGCTGTGGCAGGATCCTACAAAACCCCTTCGGCCAGTGTTCAAGGCAGGGGACAAAAAGCCGGATGGCGCGAAAGTCATGGCAGTTTGCCCGGCGTGAATGACAACAAAGCGCTACGCGCGGTGTTATGGTCGTGGACCCGCTTGAAAGGAAGCAACAGGCCCCTTATGACCCTCGGAACCTTTACCCGCAAAACCCTCGCCAGCCTGCTGCTGATGGCCCTTGGCGGCTGGATCGCCTGGCTGTGGCTGACCCTGGCCGGACCCACTGCTGGCATGACGAGCTTCAAGACCCTGGAGCCTTTGTCGATCGAGGGGCAGACAGCGGCGGCCTTGCCAGCCGGCACCGTGCTCTATTACGACACCGGCTTTGCCGAGGGCCATGGCCGCTACCTGGCGTACTTCTATCACAAGGGCGTTATCGCTCAGGAAGCCTTGCCCAAGGCCTTCTGGCCGGGTCAGGCGTCGATCAGTCCCTTGTGGTTATGGAGTGTCGATCCCGAGCAGGCCTCGGACAAAGCAGTGATGACGCGAGAAGACATTGTCGCCGCGGTGCGGGCCGGCCAGCTCTCCCGGCAGGAGCTGGCGGCCATTGTCGAATCGTTGCCGCGTTAGTTCAGCGTTGCGAATCCGCGGTTTCATCCAGCCGATCCGCTTCGACCGCCACAGCGCTTTTACCCTTGGTCTTCAACTCGCTGACGATCACCGCCGCGACGATCAACGCGCCGCCCAGCAGGGCCAGGGCCGGCAGGCGTTCGCCGGCGATGCGCCCGACCAGCCCGGCCCACACCGGTTCGCCGGCGTAGATCAGGGTGGCGCGGGTCGGCGAGACGCTTTTCTGCGCCCAGTTCATCGCCACCTGGATCGCCGCGCTGGCGGCGCCCAGGCCCAGGGCGCTGGCCAGCAGCAGCCAGGAAAAGTCCGGGATGGCTTCCTGGGTCGGCACCACCATCAGGAACGACAGCACCGAGGTGGCGGCCAGTTGTACTACTGTGACCCGGCGCACATCGACCTGGCCGGCGTAGGTGCTGATCAGGATGATTTCCGCGGCGATGGCCACGGTGCTGATCAGGGTGGCGATTTCTCCCGGGCTGAAGTCCAGCGCGGCGCCGCTCGGCCCGGAGAGCAGCATCAGGCCGGTGAAGGCCAGCATGATGCCGATGCTCGGCATCAGCCCCGGGCGCTTGCCCATGAACAGCCATTGCAGCAGCGGCACGAAGGGCACGTACAGCGCGGTGATAAAGGCCGACTGGCTGCTGGGAATGGTTTGCAGGCCAACCGTCTGCAGGCCGTAGCCGAGCATGATGGCGGTGCCGATGAAGACCCCGGCCTTGAGTTCGAACAGGGTCAGCCCGCGCAGGCTGCGCAGGGAGAACAGCCCGACGATGCAGGCCGCCGCGGCGAACCGCAGGCCGACGAAGAACATCGGGCCGCTGACGGTCATGGCGTGCTGCACGGTGAGAAAGGTGCCGCCCCAGACCATGGTGATCAGCACCAGCACGCACTCGGCTTTGCTCAGTTTGAGGAAGAAGGAGGAAGGTTTGGAGGAGTTCACAGACATCATGCCCTTGCGCGCTACCCGGGGCGGCCGCACAATGCGCCGCGAAGTTGGGCAGTATACTGCGCAAATCCATACAGTGAGCAATATAGTGCACAAAGATCCTGGGCAGCGCGCTTCCGTGCTGCAGCATGTCAGTCACAACGTCCGGCGCCTGCGCCACGCCGCCGAGCTGAGCCAGAGCGCTTTGGCGGAGAAGTCCGGGGTCAGCCGACGGATGCTGGTGGCCATCGAGGCCGGTGAGAAGAATGTCAGCCTCAGCACCCTGGACCGGGTGGCCGAAGCCCTGGACGTGGCCTTCAGCGACCTGATCCAGGCCCCCGACGCCCGCGACCCGAGCCGCATCAACGAGCTGGCCTGGGCCGGGCTGATTCCCGGGAGCAAGGCGGTGCTGCTGGCCAAGGCCAACGCCTGCCGCGAAGTGGAGCTGTGGGAGTGGCGCCTGGAGCCGGGCGAGCAATACCTGTCGGAACCGGACGCCGAAGGCTGGAGCGAGCAGCTGTATGTCTGCGAAGGTTGCCTGACCCTGGTCCTGGGGGAGCAGGAGCGGCGCCTGGACAGCGGCGAGTTCTTCATGTTCGCCAGCAACCTGCCGCACGCCTATCGCAACGATGGGGCGGTGGCGGTGCGTTTCGTGCGCAACGTGGTGATCTGAGCACTGTTGCCTGGGCAACAGTGCTTGAACATTTTGCCTGTTTTCAGTTGATGCTGTTTCTTATAAGTAGCTAACAACTTACTGATTTATAAGCTTTACAGGCTTAGGCACGACTTCTGCAATCTCCCGGTCAGAACGGATCTTCCGCATTCGACAGGACCTGGAGTCGGCCATGACAGCCACCGCTCAACCCACCCGAACCGCCCATATCATTCGCTCCGATGCCGAGGCGATTGCCGTTGCCCGGACCCTGGCCGAGCGTTTCGCCGTCGAGGCCAGCGTGCGCGATCGCGAGCGGCGCCTGCCGTTCGCCGAGCTGGACGAGTTCTCCGCCAGCGGCCTGTGGGGCATCACCATTCCCAAGGCCTACGGGGGCGCCGGGGTGTCCTATGTGACGGTGGCGGAGGTGATCAAGATCATTTCCGCCGCCGACTCGTCCCTCGGCCAGCTGCCGCAGAATCACCTGGGCGTGCTCGACATCCTGCTGCAGACCGCCAGCGAAGAGCAGAAGCGCTATTACTTCGCCAAGGTGCTGCAGGGTTATCGCTTCGGCAACGCGTTCTCCGAAGCCGGCAGCAAGCATGCCGGCGCCTTCGAGACCCGCATCCGTTTCAACGCCGACGGCGCGCGGATCGACGGCGAGAAGTTCTACTGCACCGGAGCCTTGTTCGCCCATATCGTGCCGGCAGTGGCGGTCGACGAGGAGAACAAGGCGTTCATCGCCTTTATTGAACGGGATAACCCTGGCCTGACGGTGATCGACAGCTGGGACGGTTTCGGCCAGCGCACCACGGCCAGCGGCGGCGTCACCCTCGACGCGGTGCAGGTGCCGCTCAGTGCGGTGATCCCGGCCCATCGCGCGTTCGACGAGCCCACCGCCGACGGGCCGATCTCGCAGATCATCCAGGCGGCGGTGGACACTGGGCTGGCGGTTGGCGCCCTGGAAGAGGCCAAGCGCTATGCGCGCCAGTCGCGGCCCTGGATCGACAGCGGCCAGGATCACGGTTGGCAGGACCCGTTCACCATCGCCGCCATCGGCGACCTGGAATGGCGGGTCCACGGTACCGAAGCGATCCTGGAAAAAGCCGGCCTGGCCATCGACCAGGCGCTGCGCGAACCCAACGAAGACACAGTGGCCCAGGCCTCGGTGGTGGTGGCGCAAGCCAAGGTGCTGTCGGCGGAAAGCTCCTTGCTCGCCAGCAGCAAGCTGTTCGAGCTGGCCGGCACCCGCTCGGTGCTCGGCAAGTACAACCTCGACCGCTACTGGCGCAACGCGCGGACCCACACCCTGCATGACCCGGCGCGCTGGAAATACCACCTGATCGGCAACTTCCTGCTCAACGGCGTCAAGCCGGCCCGCCACGCCTGGAACTGAGGAACCGCCCATGAACGCATTGAGCCAAGCCACCACCCATGAAAAGCCCGAGCAAAGCCACGACGACCTGCGCCGCGCCCGCGAATTGCTGCAGTCGACCCTCACCTTTGTCCGTGAGCAGGCCAAACCCTGGCCCGGCAGCGGCCTGGCCAGGGCCAGCGACGACCCTTATGTGATCAGCCGCTTTGGCGACCTGCTGATCCGTGTCGAAGTCGCCGCTGCCTTGCAGGAGCGGGCGCAGGCCTTGCTCGCCAGGGAACAGGATGTCGCCGAAGTCGGCGTGGCCCAGGTCGAGGCGGCCATCGCCAGTCGCGAGGCCTTGCTTGCGGTGAGCAACGCCGAGTTCGAGCTGACCGGCCAGCGCAGCCCGCTGCCCGCCGCGCTGGATGAGCCGTTGCGCTGGAAATACCCGTTGATCGGCAACTACCGCCTCAACGGCGTGGTGCCGCCCAGTTTCAGGAGTGTTGTTTGATGTCCCGTGAAATCCGTCTCAACGCGTTCGACATGAACTGTGTCGGCCATCAGTCGCCGGGCCTGTGGGCCCACCCCCGGGACCGTTCCTGGCAGTACAAAGACCTCGAATACTGGACCGACCTGGCGCGAATTCTCGAACGCGGCAAGTTCGACGGCCTGTTCATTGCCGATGTGCTGGGCATCTATGACGTCTACCAGGGCAACGGCGAGGCGGCGATCCGCCAGGCGGCCCAGGTGCCGGTGAACGACCCGCTGCAACTGATCCCGCCCATGGCCCTGGTCACCGAGCATCTGGGCTTCGGCCTGACCGCGTCGCTGTCGTTCGAGCATCCTTATCCCTTCGCCCGGCGTCTTTCCACCCTCGATCACCTGACCAAGGGCCGGGCCGGCTGGAACATCGTCACTTCCTACCTGGAAAGCGGGGCGAAGAACCTCGGGCAGAAAGCCCAGACCGAGCACGACGCCCGCTACGACTACGCCGAGGAATATCTGGAGGTTTGCTACAAGCTCTGGGAAGGCAGCTGGGAAGAGGGCGCGGTGCTGCGCGACCGGGAACGACGGATCTTCAGCGACCCGAGCAAGATCCATGAGATCCAGCACTTCGGCAAACACTTCCAGGTGCCGGGCATCCACCTCTGCGAGCCTTCGCCGCAACGCACCCCGGTGCTCTACCAGGCTGGTGCGTCAAGCCGTGGCAAGCAGTTCGCCGCCGAGCAGGCCGAGTGCGTGTTTGTCGCCGCGCCGTCCAAGGTGCTGCTGAAGAAGACCGTGGCCGATATCCGCCGCCGGGCCGCCGAGGCCGGGCGCGATCCGGCGAAGATCCTGATCTTCAACCTGCAGACGGTGATCCTCGGCGAGACCGACGCCAAGGCCAGGGCCAAGTTCGAGGAGTACAAGTCCTGGGTCAGCTACGAGGGCGCCATGGCGCTGATTTCCGGCTGGACCGGCATCGACTTCAGCCAGTTCAAGCCTGATGAGCCGCTCAAGCATGTGCACACCAACGCCATCCAGTCGGCGGTGGAGGCCTTCTCCACGGCCGACCCGAACAAGGTCTGGACGCCCCATGAGCTGGCGGACTGGGTCGGCATCGGCGGCTTCGGCCCGCTGTTCGTCGGCAGCCCGGAAACCGTGGCCGACCTGCTCCAGGAGTGGGTCGAGGACACCGATGTGGACGGCTTCAACCTGGCCTATGCGCTGACCCACGAAACCTTTGTCGACGCCGTCGAACTGCTGGTTCCCGAGCTGCAGAAACGCGGCGTGTACAAGACCGAATACGCCCCCGGCACCCTGCGCGAGAAGCTGTTCGGCGCGGGGCCGCGCTTGCCGGAAGTGCATCCTGGCAGCGCCTATCGCGACCTGGCGGCCTGGCATCGCCAGGAGCAGCAGGTGGCGTCCGTGCGGGTACCTGCCCTGTAGCCGCAGCCGAAGGCTGCGATCGACCGCAACGGTCGCGGCGATGGCACTAACGCCGGAGGTCCTCCGGACCTATCGCAGCCTGCGGCAGCGGCTACAGGTGCGGTGCAAACCAAAAAACAGCCAGCGGACCACCGCACGCTTTTGCCCAAGGAATCGAGGTCAGTCCATGAGCGTGCATGAACTCAAGCGTTCGCCCCCGGCGGATGCACGAACACTGGAAAACACCGCGCTGCTGCCCGCTGCCCTGGAGCTGTTGCAGCACTGGGCGCAGGTCAGCCCGCTGGCCAGCGCGTTGCGCCACAAGCGCCACGGCCATTGGTACAACTGGCGCTGGATCGATGCCGCGCGGGATGTCGAGCGCCTGGCCGACGGCCTGCGGCAACAGGGTTTCAACGAAGGCTCGCGGCTGGCGTTGAGCGGCCTGTTCGAGCCCAACCTGCTGCTTCTGGCCCTGGCCGCGCAACGGGTGGGCGGCCAGGTGTTGACCCTGAGCGATGAACTCGACCCGCAAGCCTTGCGCCAGGCCCTGTGGAACCTGCGCCCCAGCCATGCCTTCGTGCATTCGCGCCAGCAACTGCTGCGCTGGGTCGCCGCCGGCGAACACAGCATGGCCCCGCAATTATTGATTGCCCACCAGGCAGTTCCGCGCCTGCCCCAGGGTTCGCGCCAGCCGGTGCTGGCCTTCAGCGAGCTGCTGGGCAGCCGGGAAAAGCCCCAGCGCCAGAACTACTGGCGGCATCCGGCCCATGCCGCGCAGCTGTGGAGCGAGGAGGGCACGCAATGGCCGGAAGGCCTGAGGGTCTTGCTGCACCAGTGGCTGCACAGCGGCCATAGCCTGGCTTTTCCGGAAAGCCGTGGTTCGGCCAGCCGCGACCGCCGCGATGTCGCCCCCAGTGGCCTGCTGCTCTCGGGCCCTTGCCTGCAACGCCTGGCCGACGACATCGAAAGCCGCCTGGCGCCTCCCGGCAGTTGGCGCCGCCGCCTGTGCGACTGGGCCATTGCCCAGCCACACCGCCCCCTGCAACGGCTGCTGAAGAATCGGGTGCGCCGGCTCCTGGGGTTCCAGCGCCTGGATTACATCTGGCAGGCCCCCGGCAGCCCCTCGAAACCTTCGGCGCCGGTATGGCTGGCCGAATTCAAACGGAACATTGCATGAGCGCCGCCGACCCCATCCTGCAAGTCAATGCCATCTCCCTGTCGTTCAAGGGGGTGAAGGCGATCAACCAGCTGTCCTTCGCCGTTGCGCGCGGCGAGATCTGCGCGCTGATCGGGCCCAACGGCGCCGGCAAGAGTTCCTTGCTCAATATCCTCAATGGCGTCTATCGCTTCGATGCCGGCTCGATTGTCTTCGAGCGCGAGGCGTTCCAGCGCATCGACCCCTTGCAGGCTGCGCGCCGGGGCATTGGCCGCACCTTCCAGAACAACGCGCTGTTCAAGCAGATGAGCGTGATCGACAACCTGCTCAGCGGCCTGTCGCGGCACACCCGCGCCAGCTTTATCGAGCAGGCCCTGGGGCTGCCCCGGGCACGGCGCGAGGCCGAGGCCCATCGGCAGCTGGCCCAGGGCGTTCTCGAGTTCCTCGACTTGCAGGCCCAGCGCGAGGTGCCGGTGGGCAACCTGTCCTATGGCCTGCAAAAGCGCGTCGAGCTGGGCCGGGCCTTGATCGCCGGGCCCAGCCTGTTGCTGCTGGACGAGCCCATGGCGGGGATGAACGCCGAGGAAAAACAGGACATGGCGCGCTTCATCGCCGATATCAACCGCGACCTCGGCACCACTGTGGTGCTGATCGAGCACGATATGAGCGTGGTCATGGACCTGTCCGACCATGTGGTGGTGCTGGACTACGGGCGCAAGGTCGGCGACGGCACCCCGGCCGAAGTGCAGGCCGACCCCGAGGTGATCGCCGCCTACCTGGGGGTGGTGCACTGATGGGCTTTTTCTTCGAAACCCTGCTGGGTGGCCTGTTGGCCGGCACCATGTATTCGCTGGTGGCCATCGGCTTCGTGCTGATCTACAAGGCCAGCGGCGTGTTCAATTTTGCCCAGGGCGCGATGCTGCTGTTCGCCGCGCTGACTTTCGTCAGCCTGCATGACCAGGGCGTGCCCTTTGTCCTGGCGCTGCTGGCGACCGTGCTGGTGATGATTGCCGGCGCCTGGCTGATCGAGCGGCTGGTGCTGCGGCCGCTGGTCAATCGTTCGCAGATCACCCTGTTCATGGCCACCCTGGGCCTGTCGTTCATCATCGAAGGCCTGGCCCAGGGGCTGATGGGTTCCCAGGTCCGGGCGCTGGACCTGGGCATCGATGACGTGCCGCTGTTTCTCGGGCCGCTGATGCTCAGCCAGTTCGACCTGATCGCCGCGGCCACGGCCGTGGTGCTGGTGACGGTGCTGGCGCTGCTGTTCAACAAGACCCGGATCGGCGTGTCGCTGCGGGCGGTGGCCGACGACACCACGGCCGCGCTGTCGATCGGCATCAACCTCAACCGCATCTGGCAGATCGTCTGGGCCGTGGCCGGCATCGTCGGGCTGGTGGCCGGGCTGCTCTGGGGCGCGCGCCAGGGCGTGCAGTTCTCGCTGTCGCTGGTGGTGCTCAAGGCCCTGCCGGTGCTGATCATCGGTGGCTTCACCTCGATCGGCGGGGCGATTGTCGGCGGGCTGATCGTCGGCGCCGCGGAGAACCTGGCCGAGGTCTACATCGGCCCGCTGATCGGCGGCGGCATCACCCCCTGGTTCGCCTATGTGCTGGCCCTGGCCTTCCTTTATATCCGTCCCGCCGGCCTGTTCGGCGAGCGCGCCATCGAGCGAGTCTGAATCCATGTCCATTCCCCTGACCCAGGCCACCGCGCCTGTGCTGTTGATCCCGCGACGTCTGCCCTGGGGCCTGGGCGGCCTGTTGCTCCTGGCCTTGGTCGGCGTGCCCCTGGTGGGCAACGACTATTGGCTCAACGCCATTCTGATTCCGTTCCTGGTGCTGTCCCTGGCCGGGCTCGGCCTCAACCTGCTGACCGGCTACACCGGCCAGACCTCGGTCGGCGCCGCCGGCTTCATGGCGGTCGGGGCCTTTGCCACCTACGGGTTCCTGCTGCGCCTGCCGGAGCTGGGGCTGCCCCTGGCCTTGCTCGGCGGCGGGCTGATCAGCGCGGCGGTGGGCTGGCTGTTCGGCCTGCCCAGTTCGCGGATCAAGGGCTTCTACCTGATGGTCACCACCCTGGCGGCGCAGTTCTTCCTGGAGTGGCTGTTCGTCAAGTTTCCCTGGTTCTACAACTACGGCTCCTCGGGGACCATCTCGGCGCCCAGCCTGAGCCTGTTCGGCCATGACCTGAACACCCCGGTGGGGCGTTACCTGCTGACCCTGGCCTGTGTGCTGTTGTTGACCTGGGTGGCGCTGAACCTGGTGCGCAGCCAGGTCGGGCGCAACTGGATGGCGATTCGCGACATGGACACCGCGGCGGCGGTGATCGGCATCCCGGTGGCGCGCTACAAACGCCTGGCGTTCGCCGTCAGTTCCTTCTACCTGGGCATCGCCGGCGCCCTGTGGGCCTTCGCCTACCTGGGCACGGCCAGCGCCAGCAGCTTCGATATCAATCGTTCGTTCCAGATCCTGTTCATCATCATTATCGGCGGCATGGGCAGCGTGGCCGGCAACTTCGTCGGCGCGGCCTTTATCAGCCTGCTGCCGATCCTGCTCAGCCACGCCGGGCAAGCCCTGTCGGGTGGTGCGGTGGATGCCGGGCAGTTGCAGAACCTGCAGAAAATCATCTTCGGCGTGCTGATCATCCTGTTCCTGATCAAGGAGCCGGAGGGCCTGATCCGCCTGCTGGGCAATCTCCGGCAACGGCTAAGCCACTGGCCGCTGCGTTTCTGAATTCCACTCCTGAGTAGAGAGACTCCATGCGTGCATCCTTGAAATCTTCCCTGGCCGGCGTCGCGGTGACGCTGGCGATCCTCGGCAGTGCGGTGCCCGTGGCGCAGGCCGCGGCGGACCAGCAGTTCTTCCCGCTGGCCACCTACCGGGTCGGTGCCTATGCCTCCAGCGGGGTGCAGGTGTGGGCCGGCATGATCGACTACCTGAACTACATCAATCAGGTGGAAGGCGGGATCAACGGGGTCAAGCTGGTCTGGCAGGAGTGCGAGACCGAGTGGACGGCGGAGAAGGGCATCGAGTGCTACGAGCGCTTCAAGAACGGCCTGGATGGCGCGCCGGTGGCGGTCTACCAGCCCAACGGCGCCCCGGCGGCCTATGCCCTGAGCGAGCGCGCCGAGGTCGACAAGATCCCGCTGATCACCCTGGGCTACGGCCGCACCGAGGCCACCGACGGCACAGTGTTTCCCTACAACTTTCCGGTGATGCTGACCTTCTACAGCGAGGCTTCGACCCTGGTGAACTACATCGCCGAGCGCGAGGGCGGCTTCGACAAGCTCAAGGGCAAGAAGATCGCCACGGTCTACCATGACTCGGCCTATGGCCGGGAAACCCTCGGCCCGCTGAAGCTGCTGGCGGAAAAATACGGCTTCGAGAACATCCAGATCCCAGTGGCCGATCCGGGTAACGAGCAGTCGGCGCAATGGCGCCAGGTGCGCCAGCAGAACCCCGACTGGGTGTTCCTGCGCACCTGGGGCGTCTCGACCCCGGTGGCGGTGAAGACCGCCGCGCGCTTCGGCTTCCCGGTGGACCACATCATCGGCGATATCTGGGCCAGCTCCAGCGAAGACGTATTGCCGGCCGGCGCGGCGGCCAAAGGCTATCTGGCGCTGACGCCGTATCCGGCGGGAAGCGATTTCGACATCCACCAGCGCCTCAAGCAGCACATCCTCGACCAGGGCAAGAGCGACCTCAAGGACCTGAAGAACTTCGGCAGCGTGTACTACAACTCCGGGCTGGTGAACGCCGCGGTGGCGGTCGAAGCGATCCGCACCGCCCAGGGCAAGTTCGGCAAGCGCCCGCTCAATGGCGAAGAAGGGCGCTGGGGCCTGGAGCACCTGAACATCGACGACGCCCGGCTCAAGGACATGGGTTACCTGGGGTTGATGCAGAACCTCAAGCTGTCCTGCCGCGATCACGAGGGCGGCGGTTCGGCGCGGGTGCAGCAGTGGGACGGCGCCCACTGGACCCTGATCAGCGACTGGATCGCCGCCGACCGCGCCTTGCTGCGGCCGCTGATCGACGAGAAGTCGGCGGCCTTCGCCAAGGAGAAGAACCTCACGCCACGCAGCTGCACCGGGGATGAATGACACATGAGTCAGACCGCTCCGGCCGCCACGGCCGACGACCTGTTGCAGGTGCGCGATATCGAGGTGATCTACGACGGAGCGATTCTCGCGGTGGCCGGGGTTTCCCTGGGCGTGCCCGAGGGCGGCATCGTCACTTTGCTGGGGGCCAACGGTGCCGGCAAGAGCACCACCCTCAAGGCCATCTCCGGGCTGCTGCGCGCCGAGCGGGCCGAGGTCAGCCGGGGCTCGATCGCCTTTCTCGGCCAGGACAGCGCCGGTGTCGACCCCAGCCAGCGGGTGCGCCAGGGCATGGTCCATGTGCTGGAGGGGCGCCATGTGTTCCCGCAGTTGACGGTGGAGGACAACCTGCGCAGCGGTGGTTTTGTCCGTGGCCTGAGCCGCCGGGAACTGGCCGCCGACCTGGAGCGCATCTACGCTTGGTTCCCGCGCCTGAAGACCAAGCGCGGCACCCGGGCCGGGCTGACCTCGGGCGGCGAGCAGCAGATGGTCGCCCTCGGCCGCGCGCTGATGACCCGGCCGCGCCTGGTGCTGCTGGACGAGCCGTCCATGGGCCTGGCGCCGATCATCGTCCAGGAGATTTTCGAAATCGTCGCGCAACTCAATCGCGAGGCGCGGGTGAGCTTCCTGATCGCCGAACAAAACATTAATGTGGCGCTCAAGTACGCTTCCAGGGCCTACGTACTCGACACCGGGCGCGTGGCCTGGTCGGGAACGGCCGATGAACTGCTGGCCCGGGGCGATCTGCAGGACTTCTACCTAGGCCGACACTGACCCGTGAGAACCCCATGAGCCAAACACCCAACGGACGGGCGAACGGCGCCACCCGTGATGCCGATGTACTGATCGTCGGCGGCGGCCTGAGTGGCGCCTTGCTCGCCGCCCAACTGCTGCGCCTGCCGGGCCGGCGCCAGGTGCTGGTGGTCGAGCCGCGCAGCGAGCTGGGGCGCGGCGAGGCCTACAGCGCCGTCGAGCTGGGCCACACCCTGAACGGCAACGCCGCGCGCATGAGCGTCGACCCGGACAACGCCGACGACCTGACCCAGTGGCTGCGCGACTACATCGCCGCCGGCGGCTGGCCGGAGTCGGAGCAGCAGCCGGTGCCGGTCAGCGAGTTGTTCCCGCCTCGCGGGATCTTCGGCCTCTATGTGCAGCAGCGGCTGGCCGAAGCCCAGGCGATAGGCGCCTTGCAGGGCTCGACAGTGGAGCATGTGCGCGCCGAGGTGGTGGACTTGCAGGCCGACGCCGAGGGTGCCTGGCTGAGCCTCGACGACGGCCAGCAACTGCGCGGCGCCTTTGCCGTGCTGGCCACTGGCATGTTCCCGGCGGCGCGCACGCCGCAGACCGAATCCAGCGGCCTCAACGCCGCCGCGCTGGACCCCTGGGATGTCTCGGCCATGAGCCGGCTCGACCCGCAGGCGACCGTGCTGATCATCGGCTCCGGGCTGACCATGGTCGACGCCGTGGTGTCCCTGGAGCAGGCCGGGCATCGCGGGCCGATCGAGGTGTTCTCGCGCCACGGCCTGTTGCCCCATGTGCGGCGCCAGCCACCGGCCTGGGTCGACTTCCTCGCCGAAGACCCCAGCATCCGCACCCCGCGCCAGCTGTTGCACGAGCTGCGCCGCCAGTGCCGCCAGGCGCTGGCGGACGGCGTGGACTGGCAGGCGCCGCTGGACACGGTGCGCGCCCATATCGGGCGCTTGTGGAGCCAGGCCACGGATGGGCAGCGCCGGCAGTTCGTGCGCCATGTGCGGCCGTGGTGGGAAAGCCATCACCACCGTTCGCCGCCCCTGAGCGCCGAGCTGGTGGCGCGTTTGCACGGGGAAGGGCGGCTGCGCATCCAGGCCGCCTCGTTCCAGGGCCTGGAGCCTTCGGCGGATGGGCGCCTGGCGATTCGCATTCGCCGCCGCGGCGAAGCGCAAACCAGCTGGGTCGCGGGGGATGCGCTGATCAACTCCAGCGGCATCGAATACGACTGGCGCCGGGTGGCCCGGCCATTGCCGCAGCAGCTGCTGGCCCGTGGCCTGATCAAGCCGGGACCACTGGCCCTGGGGATCCGGGCCGACGCCGGCGGCGCGGTGGTGGACGCCGAAGGGCAGGTGGGCAGCCGGCTGTTCGCCATGGGGCCGCCCTTACGCGGCATGTGGTGGGAAAGCACCGCGGTGACCGACGTGGCCAGCCAGGCCAAGGCGTTGGCGGCGCGGTTGGTGGGGTTGGCGTAACCGCCACCGTCGCCGCTGCGCGGCTATCGCGGGCAAGCCTCGCTCCTACACGTTCGCGTCGTTTCCGCCACGGCGATAAACACGCGCTTCTGTAGGAGCGAGCGGGCGGCGATCCGACTTGCCCGCGATGGCGTCCTTTCTGACGCCATCACACTTACGATCAAACCGTCTCGACCCTCACCCAACGCTGCTCCCGCGCCGCAACCCGGATCGCCGCCGCCAACCGCTCCACCTGCCAGGCCTCCTCAAAATCCGTCCCGCCGTGCCCCTGGCCGCCAAGCGCCATGATCAGTTCATGCACCTCCAGGGTCTTCAGCTCGTTGTAGCCCAACTGGTGCCCCGGGGCCGGGCTGAAGGCGGCGTAGCCGGGCAGGGCGGGCCCGGCCAGCAGGCGCTGGAAACCCTGGTCGCCGGCACGGTACAGGCGCAGTTCGTTGAGGCGTTCCTGGTCGAAGGCCAGGGTGCCGCGGGTGCCGCTGATCTCGAAGCTCAGGTGATTCTTGTAGCCGTGCTTGAGCCAGCTGCTGCTGAAGGTGCCGCGGGCGCCGCTGGTGAAACGCAGCAGGGCGTGGGCCTGGTCGTCCACGGCGATCGGGCGCTGCTCCTGGCTGCCGGCGCTGGCCGGGCGCTGGTGGTGTACGGTCTGGCTGTCGGCGCAGACCGCCTCGACCTCGCCCAGCAGATACCGCGCCATGGCCAGCAGATGGCTGCCCAGGTCGGCCAGGGCGCCACCGGCATGCTGCGGGTCGCAGCGCCAGGAGAAGGGCGAGGCCGGGTCGGCCATGAAGTCTTCGCTGAACTCGCCCTGGAAGCTGAGGATCTGCCCCAGTTCGCCGCTGTCGATCAGCGCCTTGGCCTGCAGGATCATCGGGTTGTGCTGATAGTTGTAGCCGACCCGGGTGACCACCCCGGCGGCCTTGGCCGCTTGTTGCATCTGTTCGGCCTGCTCGACGCTGACCGCCAGCGGCTTTTCGCAGTACACCGCCTTGCCGGCCTGCAAGGCGGCCATGGCCATGGGGAAGTGCAGATGATTGGGCGTGGTGATCGCCACCAGGTCGACCCTGGGGTCGTCGATCAGCCGTTGCCAGTCGTCGTGGGCCCGGGCGAAACCCCAGGCCGCGGCGCAGTGTTCGGCGCGCTGGCGGTCGGCATCGGCCAGCGCCGCCAGGTGCAGGCGCACCGGCAATTCGAATACCGCGCTGACATTACGAAACGCCAGCGCATGGGCCCGCCCCATGAAGCCGGTGCCGATCAAGCCTATTCCCAGTTCACCCATAGCCGACCCCTTGCAGAATTGTTGTTTTAAGGAAGGCTCTTTATGGAATAAAAATTCGGTAATTGCAATCTGTAGAATAAATTTTCAGTAACGCGCCGCTGCTGCTCGGCAACCCGACCGGGAAAAGCCCAAGGGCGCAAATAAAAAAGGGTGCAATGAACAGTCATTGCACCCATAGGCCGATCACCTGAGCAGGGTCAGAACTGGAAGGTGAACCCCAGGTTGACCGCGCTGCCACCGCCATGACCGGACACCAGCCCGGTGTAGTTCAGCGACACCAGGGTGTCTTTGCTCATGGCCATTTCCGCAGCGGCCTTGACCACCGCGCCATCGCGAGACACCGGCACGCCGTTCACCGCAAAGGCCGCCGCACTGCCAGCAAATTTCAATGAGGTTTCACGGTCCAGGTCGCCGTACTGGTGTTCCCAGCCCAGCTCGCCACGCAAGGTCACCGAGCGGGTGGCGCTCACCGGCAATTGCGTATGACCTCGCAGGCCAAGGGTCGAGAGCGTGGCGTCCTGGCTTTGCTTGCTGCCATGCAAGGCTGCCGCACCGCCGCGTTCCTTGAACGAGTCGTTCTGGAAGTTGATGTAGCTGAGGTTGGCGAAAGGCTCGAAAGCCGCCCACCGGGTGTAGCCGATTTCGCCGAACACCTGATCGGTACGTGCGTTGTAGTTGGCTTTTTCATGGCTCGACTGGTTGCCGTACACCACGTCACGGGAAGTGTCGAAGCGGTGCCAGGTGGTGGCTCCGCCGAGGCGCAGGGCGATGCTGTCGAAACGTTTGCCGCCATAGATCGACAGGTGATAGTTGTCGCTGTCGGCGGAAGTCCTGGAGGCTCCGTTCAGATCGGTTCTGGTGTAGCCGGTTGCCGCACCGACGCGCCAGCCATCGCCGACGTCGGTGTCCAGGCCGAGCAGGACGCCGGTGGTGGAAGTGCTGTAGCGCGTGGCGTTGTGATCGGCGTCGACTTGCCTGTGGCCACCGAGCAATTGCACCCAGCCACCATTGCTGCTGGCCTGGATATCCATATCGGTACCCAGGGCCTGAGCCTGTTGCAGGCGGCCGTTGACCGCGTCACGCAGGTAACGGCTGTCAGCGATCTGCGCAGCGGCGATGTCGGCGTGCACCTGGCCATCGAGCTGGTTGAAGGCTTGTCGCGCCAGTTCCGCCGAGTCGGAGGCCAGGATGCTCTCGTACACCGGATTACCTGCGCTCAATGTGTCGATGGCGCTGGCGACGGCACGCTCGTTACGGGTCAAGGCTACGCTGGCGAACGCGGTCTGGTTGCGGTAGATGCCCAGGTTCAGCTGGTTCGGCTGGTAGTCCAGGCGGGTGCCGAGGAACAAGAAACTGGGGGCGATGGAAGCGAACTGGCCGTTGATACCCTGGCTGGCGCTGAGGATGTTGAACTGCTGGCCCAGGTAGCTGCTGGCCTGGGCCGCAGACAGCAGGTTGGGGCTGTTTTCCATGGAGAGGGTGACCTGTCCGCCGTTGAGAGTCGCCACGCCCGTGCTCTGGATGGTGTCGGTCTGCCCGTTGGCGGCGACTTCCACCGCGTACACCGAACCCGGGTTGAACGTGACGTCGCCGGTGTGCAGGGTGCCGACCGAATGGCCGGGGGCCACAGTACCGCCGTTGTTCACCAGCAGGCTGCCGATGCTGCCGTTGCCCGCCAGGGTGCCGCCGATGCGGGTGACCACCTGGTTATTGGCATCGACGGTGCCCACGGCGCTGCCATCGACCGTCACGCTGGAGGTCAATCTGCCGTCCACCGAGAGCTTGCCGCCACGGACCCAGGTACTGCCCGAATAGCTGCTCTGACCCTCGAGTACCAGTTCCCCATCCCCGGACTTTGTCAGGCTGCCGACATAGGTCTGGCCGGTCAGAGGGTCCAGGCCGCGGGTCAGCGTTGCCTGTTCCCGGGCCATGCCGATCTCGTACTGGAATTGATCGTCCGCCGAGGCCCCGGCCGGTAGACCCTTGCCCCAACCTTTTTGCTGCTTGATCGCGTTCCAGGTGGCCTGTTCGGCAGCGTCTTCGCTGCGTCGGGCACGGATCGCTTCGTCGGAGATGTCGTTGGCCCAGATATCGCGGGTGCCGGCGGGCAGCGCCACGGCCAGTGCACCGACGAACTGTCCCGGGCCCTGCATGGCCTTTTTCAGGTTGGGCAGGCCCCAGCCGTTGACCACGCCTGGCACCTGCGGGGTGCCGGGAGCGGCGTCGTGCACCGGTTGCAGGTTGTCGTAGGTGCGTCCGCCCGTCCGGTCGCCGACCGGGGTGTCCGGGCCGTCCGGGGTTTGCAGGGTGGAGGTGGTCAGCAAGACATCGCGGGCCTGGCTCGCGGTCATGTAGGGAAAGCGCTGGATCACCAGGGCCAGGGCGCCGGAAACGCTGGGGGCGGCCGCCGAGGTGCCGTTGGCGTTGGGGATGATCTCGCCTTCCGGTCCTGCGGACGGAATGCCGGAAACCCCCATGACGCACCACCACTTGGAGGTGCCGCAGCGGTTGTAGACCTGGGCGCCGGTCTCGTCATAACCGGTGATGGACAGCCACTTGGATTCCAGGTCCGGCTTGAAATAGGGGAGGTTGGCGTTGGTGTCCGGGTTGGCGCCATGGCTGTCGTTGCCGGCAGAGATGATCTGGATGAACGAGTACTGCCGGCCGGCGTCGGCCATGGCATCCATCCAGGTCTTCTGGCCCGCGTGGGCCTTGTCCCAGAACGGCCGGTAGGCGGCGGTCATGTCCCTGAGGATATCCTGCGGGCTGTCGCCGACAGTGCCGAAGTGGTTCTCTACCTCATTACGCGAGTTCTGCCCCCAGCTCTGGTTGACGATCGACACTTTTTTCGCCGCCAGCGCGTCGTAGCTGGCCATGAAGGCGTTGTAGTCGAGGTCGTTGGAGCCTTGATAACGGTCGTTGTCGCTGCCGCCGGTGTTGGCCACGAACAGATTGGCGTCGAAGGCGATGCCGTGCATGCCGGTACCATTGCGACTGGCCGCCAGTACGCCGGACATTTCCGTGCCGTGGCCGTCGTTGAAGCTCGGGTCGTACTCACCCGGGATACTGAAGTGCTCACCTTTGTGGAACTCGCCGGCAGGCACCTCCAACCGATAGCGCGGATGGGTTGCGTAGTATTCGCCGGTCGAGGTGACCGCCTGCACACGGTTTTCGCCTGCGGCGTTCTTGCCCTGGAATTCCGAATGTTCACTGAGGATGCCCGAGTCCAGCACGCCGACGTTTACCCCTTTCCCGGTGATACCCAGGGCATAGGCGTAATAGGCGTTGGTCCGGTCCAGGCCGGAGTTGACCTGGGCTTCCGGAGTCTTCCAGGTTTGCGCGTTATTGCTCCAGTTGCCGGTCGCGGCGGACCATGACTGTCCGGCATTGAGTTGTTTGTGCAGGTCCGTGGCCACACCCGGCTCTATATAGGTATAAGGTTGGGCCGCCGGCAGGTTGGCAATAATCGCTTTGGCGAAGTCGAATATGTTCTGGGTATAACGGCCGGAGTTGCTGAACAGGCGGCTTTTATAGCGATCCAGATTGTTGTTGTAATCAAGTGGCTTGCTCGTATCGCCGAGCATTGCACTGATCGACAGGTTTTCCGCCTGCAACTCGTAGTTCTGCTGGAGCAACGAGTCGAACTTTGTCGATTGTGCGGCAAACTCTTTGGCTGCCAGGTCCAGGGTATTGCCTACACCAAAACGCAAGTTGGTATACACGGCGCTGCCCGGCGCGAATGACGCAGCGGCGCTCCTGAACGCGGCCTCCAATACCTGGGGCGTATAGGGCGAGCCGGTGGGCGGATTATCTGCCAGAGCCATCTGGCCCTGGCCCAGCCACAAGGCGATGGCCATTGCGACAGGGCTCAGGGAAGCTGGTTTTAAAGGGTTGCTGCGTTTGCCTGAATCGATACCTGCTACGTCCATGTTCCTTTTCCTTGAGATATGTCCTTGGTCGAAACTGATGTTTCGATCTCTTGTAATAGGCAGGGTTTAAATGATGGGCTGAAACAAAGGTGCTGTTTGGAAATACCTGGTGTACTTATTGTTTTTACTGAGCAATAGGGAGTTCAGTCTCGGTTGTCGTTACTGTTCGCCTGATACTCACTAGGTGGTACATATTAAGAAGTCGACAATCACCGAATGGTCAGTTGTTGATCCTCAAGTTGTTTTTCTTTAAGGAACACATCGGCCTCTGCTGTTTTCAAACAATGGTGTTTCACATGAGTGGTGTTGCAGAAAAATAACTGCGAGAGGGTTATAGCATGACAAATGAGCTTGTAACAAAATATTTATAGAGTGCTACGAGCTTGATACCAAAACTGTGACAGGTTTGGTTTTCTGTTTGAGAAAGGTTGGGGCGAGGTGTGGGTGCCGGGCAATAAAAAGGCAGCCCGCAGGCTGCCTTTGTTGTACGCCGAGGATCGCTCAGGAAAGGAAACCGCCGTCCACGTTCAGCGATACGCCCGTGGTGTAGCTCGAGGCATCGCTGGCCAGGTAGAGCACGGCGCCGGCCATTTCGCTCGGGTCGGCCACGCGCTTGAGGGGGATCTGCGCCAGGGCGGTCTTGAGGATGGCGTCGTTCTTCACCAGCGCCGAGGCGAACTTGGTGTCGGTCAGGCCCGGCAGCAGGGCGTTGCAGCGGATGCCGAACTGCGCGCATTCCTTGGCGAAGACCTTGGTCATGTTGATCACCGCCGCCTTGGTCACCGAGTAGATGCCCTGGAAGATGCCCGGGGACACGCCGTTGATCGAAGCCACGTTGATGATGCTGCCGCCGCCGTTGTCGCGCATCAGCTTGCCGGCTTCCACCGACATGAAGAAGTAGCCGCGGATGTTGACGTCGACGGTCTTCTGGAAGGCGCCCAGGTCGGTGTCCAGCACGTTGCAGAACTGCGGGTTGGTGGCGGCGTTGTTGACCAGGATGTCCAGGCGCCCGAACTGTTCGCGGATGCCGGCGAACACCTGGCTGATCTGCTCCATCTCGCCGATATGGCAGGCGATGGCGGTGGCCTTGCCGCCAGCGGCAACGATGGCGTCGGCCACATGCTGGCAGCCTTCGAGCTTGCGGCTCGAGACGATCACATGGGCGCCTTGCTGGGCCAGCAGCTTGGCGATGGCTTCACCGATGCCGCGGCTGGCGCCGGAGACGAAAGCGATCTTGCCGTCGAGGTCGAACAACTGAGTCTTGGACATGGTTTTTCCTTATTGTGTGCCTGGCGCCGGGACGATCAGAGGCTGGATTTTTGGATGACTTGCAGGCTCATCTGCTCCAGCAGCTTGTTCATGTGGATGAACTGCGCGAAGCGTTTGTCCTGGGTCTGGCCATGGAAGAAGCGGTAGTAGATCTGCTGCACGATGCCGGCCAGGCGGAACAGGCCGTAGGTGTAGTAGAAGTCGAAATTGCCGATCTGGATGCCGGCGCGCTCGGCGTAGTAGTCGACGAACTGCTGGCGAGTCAGCATGCCCGGGGCATTGCTCGGCTGGCGGCGCATCAGTTGCACCGGCGCTGGGTCGCCGGCTTCGATCCAGTAGGCCAGGGTGTTGCCCAGGTCCATCAGCGGGTCGCCCAGGGTGGTCAGTTCCCAGTCCAGCACGCCGATGATCTGCATCGGGTTGGCCGGGTCGAGGATCACGTTGTCGAAGCGGTAGTCGTTGTGCACGATGCTGGAGGTCGGGTGATCGGCCGGCATCTTGTCGTTGAGCCAGGCCCTGACCGCTTCCCACTTGGGCGCGTCCGGGGTCAGGGCTTTCTCGTAGCGGTCGCTCCAGCCCTTGATCTGGCGTTGCACATAACCTTCGGGCTTGCCCAGGTCGCTCAGGCCGCAGGCCTGGTAGTCGACACGGTGCAGCTCGACGAACTTATCGATGAAGCTCTTGCACAGGGCCTCGGTCCTGGCCGCGTCGAAACCCAGTTCCGGCGGCAGGTCGGAGCGCAGGATGATGCCCTTGACCCGCTCCATCACATAGAACTCGGCGCCGATCACCGATTCGTCGGTGCAGTGCACATAGGCTTTCGGGCAATAGGGAAAGCCGTCCTTGAGCTGGTTGAGGATGCGGTATTCGCGGCCCATGTCGTGGGCCGACTTGGCCTTGTGGCCGAAGGGCGGGCGGCGCAGGACGAATTCCTGTCCCGGGTATTCCAGCAGGTAGGTCAGGTTCGAAGCGCCGCCCGGAAACTGGCTGATCTGCGGGGTGCCGGTCAGGCCCGGAATATGTGCCTTGAGGTACGGATCGATCAGGTTGGCATCGAGTTCCTCGCCGGAGCGAGTACGGGTGGACTGGTCAGTAAGCGCCATGCTTATCCCTTCTGCTTATTCTGGAGGCCAGAGATTATTGGCTAATCTAATGTGCCCACCTGAGTGCCACAATCGCCGCAGGCCTTTATAGGTGAGCGTGTTGCCGGACAATCATTGCTTTTGATACAAGCGTTTGAATGTGCCCGGCTTCACTCTAGTCCAGTTCGCCGGGCCTGAATGAGCATTCCGACCGGGCTCGCGCATCAGCCTGTTTGCGCGCAGCGCGCAGGCGCCTTTCGTAGCGCGCCTGGTTCAGTTCGGGGCAGGCAGGGCGATGGGGGTCAACAGCGGTTGGCCGCTGAAGTGGGCGACGAGGTTCTTGCCCACCAG
Organism: Pseudomonas sp. GW460-12-10-14-TSB1; assembly: GCF_017349775.1. Classification (NCBI taxonomy): domain Bacteria; kingdom Pseudomonadati; phylum Pseudomonadota; class Gammaproteobacteria; order Pseudomonadales; family Pseudomonadaceae; genus Pseudomonas; species Pseudomonas sp. GW460-12-10-14-TSB1. Next base: position 40,645 of record NZ_JACNAC010000034.1, on the reverse strand, counting down.
CTCCACCGTGGCCTGGGTCGCTTCCGGCGACAGCCCGGCGACGTGGGGTGTCAGCACCACATTGTTCAGGGTCTTCAAGGCATCCGGCACCCGTGGCTCGTCGTCGAACACGTCCAGGCCCGCGCCGGCGATGCTGCGTTGTTCCAGGGCCTGCAGCAGGTCGGCGGTATTGACCACGCTGGCGCGGGCGATGTTCACCAGGAAACCCTCCGGCCCCAGGGCCTGCAGCACGGCCTTGTCGATCAGTTGGCGAGTGCCTATGCCGCCAGGCGTGGCGACCACCAGGAAGTCCGAATGCCGCGCCAGTTCGGTCGGGGTCGGGCAGAAGCTGTAAGGCACGTCGCTGCGGATCTGCCGGTTGTGGTAGCTGACGCTCATGTCGAAGCCGTTGGCGCAGCGCTTGGCGATGGCCAGGCCGACGGCGCCAAGGCCAAGGATGCCCAGGCGCTTGCCGGCCAGGGACGGGCGCATGACTTTCGGCCATTCGCCACGACGCACGGCGGCATCGGCGCGGGGGATGTCACGCACCAGGGACAGCAGCAGGGCCATGGCGTGGTCGGCGACCGACGAGGCGTTGACCCCGGCGCCGTTGCTCACCGCTATCCCGCGGTTGCTCGCCGCCTGCAGGTCGACCTGCTCGTAGCCGGCACCGATCACACAGATGATTTCCAGGTGCGGCAGGGCGGCGATTTCTTCGGCGGTCAGGCCCAGCGGACCACGGGTGAGCACGGCGTTGATCTGCCCGGCATGGGCCTTGATGGCGTCCGCCCGTTCGCTGGGCGTCGGCGCGAGAATCAGGTGGAACCCCTGGTTTTCCAGGATCCACAGGTAGTCATTGATGGTTTCGACGAGGACCAGAACGGTGGCGGGCATGCGTGTCTCCTGAAGGACTGAAGAGGGACGGACGGCGTACGGCACATCGACGGCAACCGGCGTACAGCTCCTGGAGCTGCTGTACCGTGATAAACCACTCAAGGGCTCAAGATTGCGGATTGCAGGGCGCTTTGGCAAGGCGCAGTCACGGGTTTTTCCCGCGGCTGCGGCCTGGAATGCATCGCTGCCCTTGAGGGCCTGATCGCCGGCAAGCCTGGCTCCTACAGAAGCGGCGGCGAGCCTGATACTTCTTCTATAGGAGCGGCCGGTCGACGTTCGATTGCCCGCGATGACGGCCTGGAGGGCGCCACTGCCTTCAAGGTCCTGAACGCCAGCAGGGGGAATGCTCAGAAACGAATATCGGCAGTTTTCATTCGCCGGACAAAGGCGCCGTCCAGGGTCGCATTGTGGTGGTCGATGATCGCCCGGGCCGGGAGCGTCGGGGTGTCCATGCAGGTATGGGCATCCTCCGCCAGCACGGCGGCGAACCCCAGGTCCAGGGCGGCGCGGCAGGTGGCGTCGATGCAGTACTGGGTTTTCATGCCGACGATCACCAGCTCATCGACCTGCGCCGCCCGCAGGTGTTCGGCCAGCCCGGTGCCGACAAAACAATTGGGGCGGGTTTTGTCCAGCCGCTGGTCGCTGGCCTCGAGCTGCAATTGCGGCAGCAGGTGCCACGGCGCGTTGCCGGCGGCGATGAGCGAGCCTTGCGGGCCGGTATGGCGCACGGCGATCACCGGCGCGCCGGCCTGCCGGGCACGGTGGATCAACTGGTTGATGTTGTCGAGTACGCGCTGCCCCTCGAAGGGCGGCTGCGGTCCGTGAAACAGGCCGATCTGCATGTCGACGATCAGCAGGGCGGGGCGCTGGGCCTGGGGTGACGGCATGGTGTTTCTCCTTGTGGGCCAGCTGGACGGAGAAACAAAAGGCCCCGTCCATTGCTGGCGGGGCCTTGGGTTCGACTGCGCTGTTGTCAGCTCATGCAGCGACCACACGACCCGCCGGAAGCGGTCGTGGTGGTAGTGCGGGTGAGGCGGCGCGGGAAAAGATTCATGGCGCCGATCATGGGGCCAGGGTTCGAGCACTGTCAATCCGAGGGGATGCTGGTTTGGGCCGGGCATCGGCGGTCTGCCGCTTTTGCAGTGCTGCAGCAGTGAGCCGGGCGGGCGCATAATCGATGGACCTGTGGGCTAGGCTGACCTTGCTTCAGTTTCTGGAACTGGGGCGGTCCAGCGGTCCAGACCAGCAGGTCGCTTTCAGGACACGATGGGTCGCCTGGGTGCAATCGCCGGGCTATGGTGATGGGCAAGCTTCCAGGATGCCCCGGACCCGGTGCGCCAAGACACTTGGCCGGAGAGCAAGAATGGCGACCGAGGATCCACGCCTCCGTGACGTGGTCGGGCGCTGCAGCCGAAGACTCCGGACGGCTGCCGCTATGCGGCGGTGGCGTTCGAGATGCCGAGGTACGTTTATGTCTGATGACACGCTTCACCTGCCTCTGATTCACAGCGTATTGGAGCGCGAAAAGGACACTCCCGGTGCCTTGCTGCCCATTCTCCACGCCATCCAGGACGGTTGTGGGTACATCCCCGACACCGCCATTCCCGAGATCGCCCATGCCCTCAACCTCAGCCTGGCTGAAGTGCACGGCGTGATCAGCTTCTACCACGATTTCCGTACCACGCCGCCCGCGCGCCATACCCTGCGCCTGTGCCGGGCCGAGTCCTGCCAGAGCCGGGGCGCCGAACACCTGGCCGCGCAACTGCGCGAACAACTGCTGCTGGACGACCATGGCACCACCGCCGACGGCAGTATCAACCTGCGTCCCGTTTATTGCCTGGGGGCCTGCGCCTGTTCGCCGGCCCTGGAACTGGACGGCGAGCTGCACGCCCGGATCACCCCCGAGCGCCTGCGCCAGCTGGTGAGTGGCTGCCTGGAGGATGGCGCATGCTGAAGCTCTATATCCCCCGTGATTCGGTGGCCCGTGCCGTGGGCGCGGACAAGGTGGCCGTGGCGCTGGTGCGTGAGGCAGAACGTCGACAACTGCCATTGGAACTGTGCCGTACCAGCTCCCGTGGCCTCTATTGGCTGGAGCCGCTGCTGGAGCTGGACAGCGCCGACGGCCGCCTGGGTTTCGGCCCCCTGACCGCGGAGGACGTGCCGAGCCTGCTCGACGCCCTGGTGGCAGACCCCGGCAGCCATCCACTGGCCCTGGGGCCGGTGGAGCAGATCCCTTATCTGCAGAGCCAGCAGCGCCTGCTGTTCGCTCGGGCCGGCATCACCCAACCGCTGTCCCTGGACGAGTATCGCGCCCAGGGCGGTTTCCAGGGCCTGGCCCGGGCCATCCAGATGGAGGGTGCGCAGGTGGTCGCCAGCGTGCTCGACTCCGGCCTGCGCGGCCGAGGCGGCGCGGCCTTTCCGGCGGGCATCAAGTGGCGCACCGTGCGCGAAGCCGCGGGGGCCCAGAAATACGTGGTCTGCAACGCCGATGAAGGCGACTCCGGCACCTTCGCTGACCGCATGCTGATGGAGGGCGACCCCTTCCTGCTGATCGAAGGCATGATCATTGCCGGCATCGCCGTGGGGGCCAGCCAGGGCTATATCTACGTGCGCTCGGAATACCCGGACGCCATCGGCACCCTGAACGAGGCCCTGCGCATCGCCCGCGAGGCCGGTTACCTGGGGGCGAACGTGGGCGGTAGCGGCCGGCCCTTCGACCTGGACGTGCGGGTGGGAGCCGGCGCCTACATCTGCGGTGAGGAAACGGCGCTGCTGGAATCCCTCGAAGGCAAGCGCGGCACGGTCCGCGCCAAACCGCCGCTGCCGGCCCTGCAGGGCCTGTTCGGTTTGCCAACGCTGGTGCACAACGTGCTGACCCTGGCCTCGGTGCCGATCATCCTGGAGAAGGGCGCGCAGTTCTATCGCGACTTCGGCATGGGACGTTCCCTGGGCACCATGCCGTTCCAACTGGCCGGCAACGTCCGCCAGGCGGGCCTGGTAGAACGCGCCTTCGGCCTGAGCCTGCGCGAACTGGTGGAAGGTTATGGCGGTGGCACCGCCAGCGGCCGGCCATTGAAGGCGGCGCAAGTGGGTGGACCGCTGGGGGCCTGGGTGCCCCCCGCGCAGTTCGATACGCCGCTGGACTACGAGGCGTTCGCCGCCATGGGCGCGATGCTCGGCCACGGTGGCGTGGTGGTCGCCGACGACAGCCTGGACATGGCCCGCATGGCCCGTTTCGCCTTGCAGTTCTGCGCCGAGGAATCCTGCGGCAAGTGCACGCCGTGCCGGATTGGCTCGACCCGCGGGGTGGAGGTGGTGGACCGCTTGATCGCCAGCACCGACGCCGCGGCCCGTGAGGAACAGGCGCTGCTGCTGCAAGACCTCTGCGACACCCTGCAATACGGCTCGCTCTGTGCCCTGGGCGGGATGACTTCCTACCCCGTCGCCAGCGCCCTCAAGCACTTTCCCGCCGACTTCGGTCTGGCGACCACGGAGGCCGACCAATGATCAATATCTTCGACCCTACCAGTGATATCGACCTCGGCACCCCGGCCCGCGAAAGCGAGGTGCAGGTCAGCCTGACCATCGACGGCCGGGAAATCAGCGTTGCCTCCGGCACCTCGGTGATGCGCGCCGCGGCCTTGCTCGGCACCACCATCCCCAAACTCTGCGCCACCGACAGCCTGGAAGCCTTCGGCTCCTGCCGCATGTGCCTGGTGGAGATCGAGGGCATGCGCGGCTATCCGGCCTCCTGCACCACGCCGGTGACCGAGGGCATGGTCGTCCACACCCAGACCTCCAAGCTCGCCAGCCTGCGGCGCAACGTGATGGAGCTGTACATCTCCGACCACCCGCTGGACTGCCTGACCTGCTCGGCCAACGGCAACTGCGAGTTGCAGACGGTGGCGGGGCAGGTGGGCCTGCGGGAAGTGCGCTACGGCTACGAGGGCGCCAACCACCTGGACGAACAGAAGGACGTTTCCAACCCCTATTTCGACTACGACCCGAGCAAGTGCATCGTCTGCAACCGCTGCGTGCGCGCCTGCGAGGAAACCCAGGGCACCTTCGCCCTGACCATCAGCGGGCGCGGCTTCGATTCCCGGGTGGCGGCGGCCGGCGGCGACAATTTCCTCGACTCCGAATGCGTGTCCTGCGGCGCCTGCGTGCAGGCCTGCCCGACCGCCACCCTGATGGAAAAGAGCGTGGTGGAAATCGGCCAGCCCGAGCGCAGCGTCATCACCACCTGCGCCTACTGCGGCGTGGGCTGCTCTTTCCGCGCTGAAATGAAAGGCGAGCAACTGGTGCGCATGGTCCCGGACAAGAACGGCCAGGCCAACCACGGCCACTCCTGCGTCAAGGGCCGCTTCGCCTGGGGTTACGCCACCCACCCGGACCGCATCACCAAGCCAATGATCCGCAAGCACATCAGCGATCCGTGGCAAGAGGTCAGTTGGGAAGAGGCGGTTACCTACGCGGCCAGTGAGTTGCGCCGCATCCAGCTGAAATACGGACGCGACTCCATCGGCGGCATCACCTCCAGCCGTTGCACCAACGAAGAGACCTACCTGGTGCAGAAGCTGGTGCGCACCGCCTTCGGCAACAACAACGTCGACACCTGCGCCCGGGTCTGCCATTCGCCCACCGGCTACGGCCTCAAGCAGACGCTGGGCGAATCCGCCGGCACCCAGAGTTTCGACTCGGTGATGCAGGCCGACGTCATCCTGGTGATGGGCGCCAACCCCACCGACGCGCACCCGGTATTCGGCTCCCAGCTCAAGCGCCGCCTGCGCCAGGGCGCGCGGCTGATCGTCATCGACCCACGGCGCATCGACCTGGTGGATTCGCCCCATGCCCGCGCCGACCTGCATTTGCAGCTGCGTCCGGGCACCAACGTGGCCATGCTCAATGCATTGGCCCATGTGATTGTCACCGAGGGCCTGGTCAACCAGCCTTTCGTCGATCAGCGCTGCGAAACGGCGGACTTCGCCCGCTGGCGCGACTTCGTCAGCCTGGCGGAGAATTCCCCCGAGGTCCTGGGGCCGATTTGCGGGGTGCCGGCCAAACAGATCCGCGAGGCCGCGCGGCTTTACGCCACCGGGGGCAACGCGGCCATCTACTACGGCCTGGGCGTCACCGAGCACAGCCAGGGCAGCACCTCGGTGATGGGCATCGCCAACCTGGCGATGGTCACCGGCAACATCGGCCGCGAGGGTGTCGGGGTCAACCCGCTGCGCGGGCAGAACAACGTCCAGGGCTCCTGCGACATGGGGTCCTTCCCCCACGAGCTGCCTGGCTATCGGCATATCTCCAACGAGGCGGTGCGCGCCCAGTTCGAACAGGCCTGGAACGTGACCCTGCAACCCGACCCGGGCCTGCGCATCCCCAATATGTTCGAGGCGGCCCTGGACGGCACCTTCAAGGCGCTCTACTGCCAGGGCGAGGACATTGCCCAGAGCGACCCGAACACCCAGCACGTGACCGCGGCCCTGACGGCCATGGAGTGCGTGGTGGTGCAGGACATCTTCCTCAACGAGACGGCCAAGTTCGCCCATGTGTTCCTGCCGGGCAGCTCCTTTCTCGAGAAGGACGGCACCTTCACCAACGCCGAGCGCCGCATCTCTCGGGTGCGCAAGGTGATGGAGCCCCTGGCCGGCAAGGCCGACTGGGAAGCCACCATTGCCCTGGCCGAGGCCCTGGGCTACCGGATGCAGTACAGCCATCCATCGGAGATCATGGATGAGATCGCGCGCCTGACGCCGACCTTCCACCGCGTCAGCTACGCCGAGCTGGACCGTCACGGCAGCCTGCAATGGCCGTGCAACGATGCCGCGCCGGACGGCACGCCGACCATGCACATCGATGAGTTCGTGCGCGGCAAGGGCCGCTTCATGCTCACCGGCTACGTACCCACCGAGGAGAAGGTCAACAGCCGCTACCCGTTGCTGCTGACCACCGGACGCATCCTCAGCCAGTACAACGTCGGCGCCCAGACCCGGCGCACCGACAACGTGGCCTGGCACGAGGAGGACCGCCTGGAAATCCACCCGACCGACGCCGAGAACCGCGGCATCGCCGACGGCGACTGGGCCGGTATCGGCAGCCGCGCCGGGCAGACGGTGTTGCGCGCCAAGGTCAGCGAGCGGGTGGCGCCGGGGGTGGTCTACACCACCTTCCACTTCCCGGAATCGGGCGCCAACGTGATCACCACCGACAACTCCGACTGGGCCACCAACTGCCCGGAATACAAGGTGACGGCGGTGGAGGTGGTGCGGGTCAGCCAGCCTTCCGAATGGCAGAAACGCTATCAGGCGTTCAGCGATGAACAGGGGCGCCTGCTGAGGGAGCGTCGTCACGCCGAGAAAGCCGAGGTGCGCCGATGAGCAGCGAAAGCCTGATCAAGATGGCCAACCAGATCGCCCAGTTCTTCGCCAGCGAACCGGACAACGCCCAGGCGGTGCGTAGCGTGCGCCAGCACCTGCAAAGCTTCTGGACGCCGGCCATGCGCAGAGAACTGGCGGCCTGGCAGACCACACACCCCGGCGCGGCGCTGCACCCCCTGGTGCAGGCGGCGCTGACGGAAGGGGAAGGGAAGATCTAGCGTTGTTGCAACCAATCAGAAGCCAGGGCCTTGCCCTGGCTTCTGCGTTTTATCGGCACATCCAGCCCTAAGGCCTGCCTGAACCTCAGTCCAGCGCTTGCCGCAGATCAATGAAACGCTGCGCCTGACCCCGCAAAACCGCGCTCCAGACAGCTGCACCGGCAAACCGTTCCTCAGCTAAGTCTTTGCTTCTGGTGAGTAATCCCGGACAATCGCGCCCCTGTTTCGGCGAGGGCTCTGTCTGTCGGGTATTCCGACGCGTCCTGGCCGAGTGGCAAATGACCGGAATGTGGAGATCCCACCGGATGAATGATCAGGCCAACAGCGTTGATCAACGCTTTGAAGCGGCAGCCCCAGCGACCCTAGCTAGCTGGAATCGCCATGACACTACCTGGATGCTGGGCCTGTTCGGCACTGCCATCGGCGCAGGGACCCTGTTCTTGCCGATCAACGCCGGCCTGGGCGGCTTCTGGCCGCTGCTGGTGCTGGCGCTGCTGGCTTTCCCAATGACCTTCTTCGCCCACCGCGGCCTGACCCGCTTCGTGCTCTCCGGGCGTGACGGTGCGGACATCACTGAAGTGGTGGAAGAGCATTTCGGGATCAAGGCCGGCGCCCTGATCACCTTGCTCTATTTCTTCGCCATCTTCCCGATCCTGCTGATCTACAGCGTGGCCCTGACCAACACCGTGGGCAGCTTCATGGAACACCAGCTGCACATCATGCCGCCGCCACGCGCCGTGCTGTCGCTGGTGCTGATCCTCGGCCTGCTGGCCGTGGTGCGCTGCGGCGAGCAGGTGATCGTCAAGGCCATGAGCCTGATGGTCTACCCGTTCATCGTCGCCTTGCTGTTCCTCGCGGTGTTCCTGATTCCGCACTGGAACGGCGGCATCCTCAGCACCGCCAGCACCCTGCCTGAACCTTCGGCGTTCCTGCACACCCTGTGGCTGGCGATCCCGGTCATGGTGTTCTCGTTCAACCACTCGCCGATCATCTCGGCCTTTGCCGTGGACCAGAAGCGTCGTTATGGCGTGCACGCCGAAGAGCGCAGCTCGCAGATCCTGTCCCGCGCCCATCTGCTGATGGTGGCGATGGTGCTGTTCTTCGTCTTCAGTTGCGTGCTGACCCTGTCGCCGGCCCAACTGGCCGAAGCCAAGGCGCAGAACCTGTCGATCCTGTCGTACCTGGCCAACCACTTCAGCAACCCGACCATCGCCTTCGCCGCGCCGTTGATCGCTTTCGTGGCCATCGCCAAGTCGTTCCTGGGCCACTACATCGGCGCCAGCGAAGGCCTCAAGGGGCTGATCGTGAAAAGCGGCCGCCGCCCGGGCGCCAAGGCCTTGGACCGCATGACCGCGGCCTTCATGCTGGTGGTGTGCTGGATAGTCGCCACGCTCAACCCGAGCATCCTCGGGATGATCGAGACCCTGGGCGGCCCGATCATCGCGGCCATCCTGTTCCTGATGCCGATGTACGCCATCCGCAAGGTGCCGGCCATGGCTCGCTATCGCGGCCAGGCCTCCAACGTGTTCGTCACCCTGGTCGGCCTGGTGGCCATCACCGCGCTGGTCTACTCCCTGAGCGCCTGACCCGCCGGCAACCCACCGCCCGTTGGCGGTGGGTTGCCACGCAGAAATGCCTGATTCAGCGAAGCCACGGCCGCTGACTGCGTATAAAGCGCGGCGCGGCCGTTTTTTTGGCCGGCCGGAAAGTCCAGGGCCAGCCAGTGCTCGCGGTTGACTCGTTGCGGCTGGCCGAGCCGGCTCCGCGCCATGACGCCGTTGCCCAGTTGTTCGGCATGCACACAGTAGCCGTTGAACGCTTTCTCGATCACGCAATGGTTACGCCACATGGGCTAATGCCATTCAGTTAAGGAAACTGTAGGAGCGAGGCTTGCCCGCGATGGACTTAAGAGTGCCGCGTTTATCCAGTAAATACGCCACATGGCCCCTCCATTTGTTGCTTTTGACGGGGCGAAAGAGTCCGCGGCATTCGGGCGAGCATCGGGCACCGTTGGCAGTGGCGTGATTTTTAGTGGGTGCGGGGAGGGGTAACAACCACCGGATCCGGTAGGTAAAGACACTTGGCATTCTGCTGCCAGAGCGACTGGCGAGATAATCGTCGGCATAAAAAAACGCCGCGTATCGTCGTGGGATACGCGGCGTTCTTCATTGCCTTGCAGCCTTAGGCTTGAACCACCGGAATCTTGGCGTTCGCAGCAGCCTCACGGAACTCGGCGATCTGGTCGAAGCTCAGGTAGCGGTACACGTCCGCTGCCATGCTGTCGATCTTGCCGGCGTATTCCATGTACTCCTCGACGGTCGGCAGGCGACCCAGGATGGACGCAACGGACGCCAGCTCGGCCGAAGCCAGGTAGACGTTCGCGCCGTCACCCAGACGGTTCGGGAAGTTACGGGTCGAAGTCGAAACCACGGTGGAGTTCGGCTCGACGCGTGCCTGGTTACCCATGCACAGCGAGCAGCCCGGCATTTCCATGCGCGCGCCAGCCTTGCCGTAGATGCCGTAGTAGCCTTCTTCGGTCAGCTGGTGAGCGTCCATCTTGGTCGGCGGCGACAGCCACAGACGGGTTGGCAGCTGACCCTTGACCTGATCCAGCAGCTTGCCGGCAGCGCGGAAGTGACCGATGTTGGTCATGCAGGAACCGATGAACACTTCGTCGATCTTCTCGCCAGCAACGCTGGAGAGCAGGCGAGCGTCATCCGGGTCGTTCGGCGCGCACAGTACAGGCTCGCTGATGTCGGCCAGATCGATTTCGATGACTTCGGCGTATTCGGCGTCGGCATCGGCTTCCATCAGCTCAGGGTTGGCGATCCAGGCTTCCATCGCTTGAGCGCGACGCTCCAGGGTACGCGCATCGCCGTAGCCTTCGCCGATCATCCAGCGCAGCAGGGTGATGTTCGACTGCAGGTACTCGGTGATCGACTCTTTCGACAGCTTGATGGTGCAACCGGCAGCCGAACGCTCGGCCGAGGCGTCGGACAGCTCGAAAGCTTGTTCCAGGGTCAGACCTTCCAGACCTTCGATCTCCAGGATGCGGCCGGAGAAGGCGTTTTTCTTGCCTTTCTTCTCGACGGTCAGCAGACCGTTCTGGATAGCGAAGTAAGGAATGGCATGAACCAGGTCACGCAGGGTGATGCCAGGTTTCATTTTGCCTTTGAAGCGCACCAGGATCGATTCCGGCATGTCCAGTGGCATCACGCCAGTGGCAGCGGCGAACGCGACCAGACCGGAACCGGCCGGGAACGAGATGCCCATCGGGAAACGGGTGTGCGAGTCACCACCGGTACCCACGGTGTCTGGCAGCAGCATGCGGTTCAGCCACGAGTGGATGATGCCGTCGCCCGGACGCAGGGAAACACCGCCGCGGGTCATGATGAAGTCGGGCAGGGTGTGGTGGGTGGTCACGTCGATCGGCTTTGGATACGCCGCGGTGTGGCAGAAGGACTGCATCACCAGATCAGCGGAGAAGCCCAGGCACGCCAGGTCTTTCAGTTCGTCACGGGTCATTGGACCGGTGGTGTCCTGAGAACCTACGGTGGTCATCTTCGGTTCACAGTAGGTGCCAGGACGAACGCCTTTGCCTTCTGCCAGACCGCAAGCCTTGCCGACCATTTTCTGTGCCAGGGTGAAACCCTTGGTGCTTTCAGCCGGAGTTTCAGGCTTCTTGAACAGGTCGAACGGTGGCAGACCCAGTTCGGCGCGAGCCTTCTCGGTCAGGCCACGGCCGATGATCAGCGGGATACGGCCGCCGGCACGGACTTCGTCGAGCAGGACCGGGGTCTTCATTTCGAAGGTGGCCAGGACTTCGTCGCTGTTGTGCTTGGTGACTTTACCGGCGTGCGGGTACAGGTCGATCACGTCGCCCATGTTCATCTTCGACACATCGAATTCGATCGGCAGGGCGCCGGCGTCTTCCATGGTGTTGTAGAAGATCGGTGCGATCTTGCTGCCGAAGCAGAAGCCGCCTGCGCGCTTGTTCGGTACGTAAGGAACGTCGTCGCCGAAGAACCACAGCACGGAGTTGGTCGCCGACTTACGGGACGAACCGGTGCCGACCACGTCGCCGACGTAGGCGATCGGGAAGCCGTCGTTGCGCATCTGCTCGATCTGTTTCATCGGGCCGATGGCGCCTTGCTGATCCGGAACGATGCCGTCACGGGCCATTTTCAGCATGGCCAGGGCGTGCAGCGGGATGTCAGGACGGGACCAGGCATCCGGGGCAGGGGACAGGTCGTCGGTGTTGGTTTCGCCAGTCACCTTGAACACGCGCAGGCTGATCTTGTCGGCCAGTACCGGGCGGTTCTTGAACCACTCGCCGTCGGCCCAGGATTGCAGTACGCCTTGGGCGTGAACGTTGCCGTTCTTGGCTTTTTCCGCGACGTCGTGGAAGGCATCGAACATCAGCAGGGTGTGCTTGAGCTGAGCGGCCGCGACCGGAGCCAGTTCGGCGTCGTCCAGCAGCTCGACCAGGGTCACGATGTTGTAGCCGCCCTGCATGGTGCCCAGCAGTTCAACGGCGCGCTTCTTGTCCAGCAGAGGGGATTTGGCTTCGCCTTTGGCCAGCGCGGAGAGGAAACCGGCCTTCACATAGGCGGCTTCGTCGACTCCTGGCGGAACGCGATTGGTGATCAGGTCAACGAGGAAGGCTTCTTCGCCAGCGGGGGGATTCTTCAGCAGCTCGACCAGGCCTGCAGTTTGTTCGGCGTTTAGCGGCTGGGGAACGATACCCAGGGCTGCACGCTCTTCGATATGTTTGCGGTAGGCTTCAAGCACAGTATTACCCTCATCAGTGGTCCCAAATGGGTGTCCGGGACGCTCATCCCGAAATTGCCGTACTCATGCGCTGCGTGACGTTGTGGGTCACTTGGCCAGAATTACCGACAATTCCTTACAGAAGCTGCTTTCAAAGTTTTACGCCTGCAGAACGGGAGCTGATGAGGGTTGGCGCTGGGCTTTCCCCGCTGGAAAGACCCATCCCCAACACCGCTCTGAAGGAACGACTGTGCTCGTGACGCTTTGAAAACAGCTTCTAACGGACATTGGCGCCTAAAAAGGCTGGCTGATTCTACGGCAAAAAAAAATTAAAGGTAAGTTAGGCCCTGAAGTTTGAGGGGTGATCAATGTTAGACAAAGGGCTAACATGCGGGCCTGTTTCGCTTTTTTCCGCGTATTGCCTACTTATGCCCAATCAGACGATCAAGACCCCCTGCGTCGGCCTCTGCTCCACTGTCTACGGTGACCTGGTGTGCCGTGGCTGCAAACGTTTCCACCATGAAGTGATCCACTGGAACGGCTACAACGAGGAAGAAAAGCGCGCGGTGTGGCTGCGTCTCGAGCAATTGCTGGTGCAGGTGATGGCGGCCAAGCTGGAAGTCTTCGATCCCCAGCGGCTGCGCGAGCAGCTGGAGCAGCGCAAGATCCGCTTCGTGCCGCACCAGTCGGAATATTGCTGGGCCTATCAGCTGATCGCTCGCGGGGCGCGGGTGATCAACCAGCTGGAGGCCTACGGGATGGTGTTGCTGCCGGAGTTTCGCGACTGGGAACTGCCGGAATTGCGCGATGCCATCGATCGGGAGTTTTTCCTCCTGTCGGAAGCCCACTACCAGCGGTATATCGCCCCGGGGTTTCTCAAGGACGCCTTTGGCGCCTGATCGCTAAAAGCATCGCGGGCAAGCTCGCTCCTACAAGGTATGTGCAACCTGTAGGAGCGAGGCTTGCCCGCGATAGCGTTCTATCAGTCACCCCATCACTCAATGCTTGCTGGCCACCTCTTCCAGGTGGTCCATGATGACCTCCGGCTTGAGCACCAGCACGTCGCTTTCCAGGGAGTCGAGCACCACTTCCGCGGTGTTGCCGATCAGTGCCCCGGAAATCCCGGTGCGCGCCACGGTGCCGATGATGGTCAGCGCCGCCTGCAATTCATGGGCGGTGTGCGGGATCAGCACGTCTGCCGGGCCTTCTTCTATATGCAGATGGGTATCGTCGATATCGAATTCGGCCTGGAACGCCTTGCACTGTTCGCGGTAGCGCGCCTCGATGGTTTCCTTGAGCTGGAACACCGGGTCGGACGCCGACAGCATCGGCGACGGATGGGCGCTGATCACATGCAGCTGTGCCTTGGCCAGGCTGGCGATGTCGAAACCATGGTCGACGATGGTGGCATGCAGGGTGCGGTGCTCGCCGTCGGCGTTGCCGACGTCGATGGCCGCCAGGATCACGCCGCCGGTCCAGGGCTTGGCGGTTTTCACCAGCAGCACCGGGCTTGGGCAGTAGCGCAGCAGTTTCCAGTCGGCGGGGGTGAGCAGGGCCTTTTTCAGCGGGTTGTCGGCAAAGTGCTGCTTGATCACCAGGCCACAGCCTTCGGCCTGCTGCACGTCGATGATGGTGCTGTGCAGGCTGTCGTTCCAGGCCTGCTCGGTGGTCACGCTGTAGCCCTCGCTCAGCAGGCTGCTCTTGAGCACGCTCAACAGCGCCGAATGCTCGTGCTTCTTGTCGCACACCAGCAGGTGCAGATGGGCCTGGGTCACCCCGGCGATCAGCTTGGCGCGCTTGAGCGCGAGGCTTTCGGAATGCTCGGGCTCGATGACCACCAGGATGCTGCGGATGGCTTGCATGGTCGGGATCTCCAGAGAGGGATGAAGGCTACTTTGCACAACTATAGTTGCTGCGCGTCGCCGTGGATGTTGATGCACATCAAGCGCCGCGGCTGGTGGTCTGTGGCGCGGCCGGTATAATCGGCGCCCTTCGCCGTGAACCCTTATGCCGTGAGCCCCATGTTATCTATCCCTGAAGTCGCCACCGTCCTGTCTTGCGCGCCCGCTGCCGTAACAGGGGGGCAGCCATGAACCTGCCGGAAATCCATGAGTTCCTCGGCTGCCGCACGCCGGATGCCTGGGTCCGGGCGGCCCTGGCGGATCAGGAAACCCTGCTGATCGACCACAAGAACTGCGAGTTCAAGGCGGCCAGCACGGCCCTGAGCCTGATCGCCAAGTACCACTCCCATGTCGACCTGATCAACATGATGTCGCGCCTGGCCCGGGAAGAACTGGTGCACCACGAGCAGGTCATGCGCCTGATGAAGCGGCGCAAGATCGAACTGCGCCAGCTGTCGGCCGGGCGTTATGCCTCGGGCCTGCGCAAGGTGGTGCGCAGCCATGAACCGGTGAAGCTGGTGGACACCCTGGTGGTCGGCGCCTTTATCGAGGCCCGCAGCTGCGAGCGTTTCGAGGCGCTGGTGCCGCACCTGGACGAAGAACTGGGCAAGTTCTACTTCGGCCTGCTGAAAAGCGAGGCCCGGCACTTCCAGGGTTACCTGAAGCTGGCCTATCAGTACGGCGACGCCAAGGACATCGCCCAGGTGATCGAGAAGGTGCGCGCCGCCGAGCGCGAACTGATCGAGTCGCCGGACGTCGAGTTCCGCTTCCACAGCGGCGTGCCTACTCTGTAAAACGGCCCAAGTCGGTTGAAAACTACGGGCAAATTGTAAAAAACTCTTAAAAGCATGAAACATCACTGAAAACCGGCCACCTGGGCCGGTTTTTGCTGTCTGGCCTGGTCTCAGACTTATCCGATGCCGCCTATAATGCGCACCCCAATTGTGCGCTCTCAGACTGGTATTTATGGATAACCCGGGTCTTGGCAAAGTATTGCTGGTGGAAGATGACGAGA
The DNA here is from genome assembly GCF_017349775.1 of Pseudomonas sp. GW460-12-10-14-TSB1. Taxonomy (NCBI): domain Bacteria; kingdom Pseudomonadati; phylum Pseudomonadota; class Gammaproteobacteria; order Pseudomonadales; family Pseudomonadaceae; genus Pseudomonas; species Pseudomonas sp. GW460-12-10-14-TSB1. The sequence goes on along the minus strand of NZ_JACNAC010000034.1, from coordinate 25,488 downwards.
AGCTCGCCGGGCTGATCGCGCACTTCCTGTCCCAACACGGTTTCGAGGTACGGGTGGTGCATCGTGGCGATGTGGCGCTGGCGGCCTTTCTCGAGTTCAAGCCGAAAATCGTCGTCCTCGACCTGATGCTGCCGGGCCAGAGCGGCCTGCACGTGTGCCGGGAGATCCGCAACCTGTCGGACACGCCCATCGTCATTCTCACCGCCAAGGAAGACGATCTGGACCATATCCTGGGTCTTGAGTCCGGTGCCGACGACTACGTGATCAAGCCGATCAAGCCGCCGGTGTTGCTGGCTCGCCTGCGCGCCCTGCAACGGCGCCAGCTGCCGGAGCCGACGGTGCGCGGCGCGCTGGAATTCGGCCGCCTGACCCTCGACCGCAGTTGCCGCGAAGTGCGCCTGGCCGGCGAGCTGATCGAGCTGACCACCATGGAGTTCGAGCTGCTGTGGCTGCTGGCCAGTTCGGCGGGCAAGATCCTCTCCCGCGACGACATCCTCAACCGCATGCGCGGCATCGCCTTCGACGGCCTCAACCGCAGCGTCGACGTCTATATCAGCAAGCTGCGCGGCAAACTCCAGGACAACCCCCGCGAGCCGGTGTGCATCAAGACCATCTGGGGCAAGGGCTATCTGTTCAATCCCTTCGCGTGGGAGCTCTAGATGCTGCGGCTGTTTCTGGGTTTGTACATTGTCTTGGCCATAGGTTTTGCCGGGGCAATCACCGCGGTCGATCACATCTTCACGGCCATCCTCGAAGACCCGCTGGAAGCCTACAACCGCGATGCGGTGCGCGGGCCGGCCTACAGCCTGGTGGAGCAGTTGCGGCCGTTCGACAGCGTCGAACGCGAACGGCAATTGCAGGGACTGCAGCCGCATTACGGCTTGCAGTTGAGCCTGGTGAACGCCGACGCGCTGGGCCTGAGCGCCCGGGAGCAGGCCTTGCTGGCATCCAATCAGTTGGTGGTGCGGCAGGAGTTCACCGAGTTTATCGCCAGCATCGACCAGGGCCCGCAATTGCTCAGCATCAAGTTGCCGGAAGAGCCCTCGCTGACCCGTTTCTATACCATCACCGCCTATGTCTTTCTCGCTGCGCTGGTGGGCATCGCCCTGTATTTCTGGGTGCGCCCGCACTGGCGCGATCTGGAGCAACTGCGGCTGGCGGCCGAACGTTTCGGCGACAACGACCTGAGTGCGCGCCTGCACCTGTCGCGGCGCTCGAACATTCGCGAGCTGGCCGAGCACTTCAACCGCATGGCCAGCCGCATCGAAGGCCTGATCGCCAATCAGCGCGAGCTGACCAACGCGGTGTCCCATGAGCTGCGCACGCCCATCGCCCGCTTGTCGTTCGAGCTCGACCAGCTCAAGCAGTCCGATCCGAAACACAACCGCGAGCTGATCGCCGACATGTACGCCGACCTCGGCGAGCTGGAGGAAATGGTCTCCGAACTGCTGACCTATGCCAGCCTGGAACACGGCGCCACGGTGATTAACCGCGAGACTATCCAGGCCCACAGCTGGCTCGACAGCGTGGTCGGCAGTGTCGCCCTGGAGGCGGAAGCGGCGGGGGTGCAGATCCTGATCCGGGCCTGCGAGGTCGAGTGCATCAGCATCGAACCGCGGTTCATGGCGCGGGCGGTGATCAACCTGCTGCGCAACGCCATTCGCTACGCCGAGCGGCGCGTCGAGGTGTCCCTGGTACGGGTCGGGCAGGGTTATGAAGTCCAGGTCAACGACGACGGCCCGGGCGTGCCGGTGGAAGGGCGTAAGAAGATCTTCGAACCGTTCTCCCGGCTCGATGCCAGCCGCGACCGCCGCACCGGCGGCTTCGGCCTCGGCCTGGCGCTGGTACGGCGGGTGTCGCAGTCCCACGGCGGCCAGGTCGAGGTGACGGATTCGCAGTGGGGCGGCGCGTCGTTTCGCATGACCTGGGCGCAGGTCGAATAACCGGGACACCTGGGCACACTCCTGCGGGATCGGATGGCTTCTGCTTCTGTAGGAGCGCAGCTTGCGCGCGATGAACGATAACGCGGTGGATCAGGCGGTCCGCGTCGTGGCTATCGCGGGCAAGTCGGATCGCCGCCCGCTCGCTCCTACAGAAGCACGCGGTTCTGTAGGAGCGAGGCTTGCCCGCGATAGCGTCAGAACGGCCAACGCTGCTTAGAAGCTGTACTCTAGGGTCGTCGCCAACGACGTCTGCATCCGCCGCTCGACAATCGGGCTGTCCGCCGCCTCTCGCCCCAGATACTGCAGCGCCAGCACCGTGGAAACCTGCATCTGTTCGTCGATCGGCACAGTCCAGGTCAGGTCGCCGCCCCGGCTGAGAAAACCGCCCTTGGGACGATAGGCGCCGAAGCGGGTCCTGCCGGCCTGGGCCGTGCTGACGCCATACCAGGTGCGCAGGTAATCGCCATCGCCGAACTGGCTGTTGAGGCTGCCCTCGAGGCGCCCGTACCGGCCTTCATACAGCGTGCTGCCAATGCTCAGTTGCAAGTGGTTGTAGGCCGAGCCGGTGTCCGGGTCGTCGTTCTTCTTCAGCGCATGCTGCAACGTGGCTCCGAGTTCCACGGCGCCCAGGGTGTAGCCCAGGTGGGCGCCGAATTGCGCGCGGGACTTGATCGAGCCCATGCCGGCCAGATGGTCCGAACCCTTGTAGCCGCTCTTGCGGTCCTTGCGTGCCTCGCTGGGGCCGACCCAGGTGCTGAACGCCAGGTCGCCCCATTCATTGCCCCAGCCAAGGCCCTGTTCGGTGTTGAGAAACACCCCGTAGGGGCTGACGATTTCGCCGCCCAGGATCGGGGCGACAGTGCGTTCGTCGCTGCCGCTGTAGCGCGGCAGGCTGGCGGCGCCGGCTTGCAGGTGGTACTGCCAGTCCGCGGCGTAGAGCGGGCCGCAGGGCGTCAGCAGGCACAGCGAAGCCAGGGGCAGGGAAGCAAGGGACAGGCACAGGGTTTTCGGACGGATCGAGGTCTTCATCGGCGGTTAGAAACTCAGCAGGGTGTGGGAGTGGTCGTTGGCTTTGGAATAGGAACTGCCCAGGCCATCGCGCGGCCGCTGGGCGACCTTGCGCGCCGGAGCGGCGGCGGTCGGTTCGGCGCGAATGGTGGTTTCAGGTGGCGTGGCGATTTCCGGCGGCGCTTCGCTGCTGGGCGTCGGGGCCGCGGGCGGGGTGCCCTGGCAGCTGAGGCCACCGAGCAGCACACCAATGAAAAGTGTGGAGAACCGACCGTACATGACGCACCCGTGGGGAAATGGATGCGTTCATGCTAGGGACGCGGGCGCGGGCAATCTTTGGCAGCTTTGTCGGAAAACTGTCAAAGACTGTGAATGCCCGGCGCTTAGCGTTGCAGGTCCAGGCGCTCATGCCATTGAGCGATGGATTCCTCGGGGTAGTGGGCGAATTGCAGGTCGTGGGGATGCCAGTCGATCTCCACCCAGGGCGCCCTGGAGTCGAGCATCAGGTGGGTATGTTCCGGCGGTATCGGCAACGGCGTGTCGATGGCCGAGGCGAAGGGATGGATCAGCTCCGGCCACTGCGGGCTGAACAGCCACAACCCGGAGCCACAGCGGCTGCAGAAATGTCGCTCGGCGCTGCTGCGCCGGGCGCGTTTGCCGGGTTCCCTGAGCAGCGCGTGGTAGATCGAGATGTGCTGGCGGCCGCGGACCTTCAGGCTGGCGGCATCGCCGCCGAGGTTGATCGCATACCCGCCGCCGCCCTGGGTCTTGCGGCAGATCGAGCAGTAGCAGCGTTGATAAGGGTAGGGGTGGGCGCTGTTCAGGCTGAAGTGGACGGCGCCACAATGGCAGGAACCTTCGAGTTGCATGATGGCCTCCGACGATTCATGGACTATGACCGTCAGCCTAGTCGTTGTCGGCTGGAGCGTTCTCCATGGGCGCTGGTCGGTACTGAGTTGACCCTGTAGCTACTTCAGGCTTTTTACTGTCGACTCTCTTTATCAGGAGTGATCGACATGAGCTTTTTCGAACCTTTGTTGGGCGCTCATCGGGGCCGTGGGCATGGCGGTTATCAGGGCGGGCGCCACAGTAATGGGCATGGCGGTAATGGGCATGGCAGCGGGCAGGGCCAGCGCGCAGATGGCGCAGCGCCGCCAGCGGGCGGCCCGCTGTGTCCGGACTGCGGGGCAAGCAACGCGGCCAAGGCGCGGTTTTGCCAGCAGTGCGGGACCTCGCTGCAACCCGCCGCGTGCCGCCAGTGCGGCAGCACGCTGGCCGCCGGCGCGCGGTTTTGCGCGCAATGTGGCGGGGCGGCGGGCTGAGGCCCGGTTACAGCGCCAGGTGGTAGCGGACCTGAGTCGCATCGTCTGGATCGATGGCGCGATTGAAACCCAGGGTCGCGGCCAGTTCGCGCATGCGGTGATTGGCCGGGCAATCCAGCGAGTACATCTGCTTGAAGCCCTGGTCCTTGGCCCGGGCGACCAGGTGGCGCATCAGCAAGGCGTCCAGGCCCTGGTGCTGCCACTCGTCGGCCACGGTCACGGCAAATTCACAGGTGTCCGTGTCCGCGCCGATGGTGGCGTAACGGCTGATGCCGATTTCCCGCAGCGAGCCGTTGTCGTGGACCAGGGCCACATAAGCCACGCGCTCGCTGCCATCGACATCCATCAGCTGGCTGAGCAGGGCCTCGCCGACTTCCTTCACTTCACCGAGGAACCGGTGGTGCCGGGTGGTTGGCGAGAGGTTCTCGATAAAGGCCTTTTCCCGGTCGCGGTCTTCGGCGCGCAACGGGCGGATCAGCACCGGGCTGCCGTCGTTGAGGGCGTCTATCCAGTGTTCGCCCTTCTGCTGGGCGAAGGCGGCCAGGGCAGGCGTGTGGATGGCGGTGCTGGTCATGGGCAAGTCTCCGTGAAGGTGCAGAGGATTGCCTGAACATTCACACCTGTCAGGCGCCAGGCCCTTGATTCAGGTCAACGCGCCGCGGTGTCGGCGAAGGTTTTGCGCCAGGGGGTAGATTGGCCCCCGAGCAATCAGGCCTCGGGCATCAGGGTGGCGATCAGCGCCCGCACGCTGCCGGGCAGGGCCTCCAGCTCACGGACGATGATGCTGCGTTCGCGCATGGCCCAGGCCTCGTCGAGTTTCACCGTCACCAACTGCATGGTGCGGCTGTGCCGGATGGCGGCCGATTCGGGAATGATGCCGATACCGACGCCGGCCTCGACCATGCGGCACACCGCTTCGAAGCTCGATACCTGGATCCGCAGCGACAACTGCTTGCCGGTGCGCTCCACGTGTTCGCGCAGGAAGGTCAGCAAGGTGCTGCCTTCGTGCAGGCCGATGTGCTGGTAGGCCAGGGTCTGCTCCAGGGTCACCGCCCGCTGCGTCGCCAGCGGGTGGTCGACCGGCAGGATCAGCACCAGGTGGTCGGTGCTGAAATGCAGGACCTGCAGGCCGCTGGCTTCCACCGGGCCGGCGATGATGCCCATGTCGGCGGTGCCGTCGAGCACGCCGCGCACGATGTCCCGGGACAGGCGCTCCTGCAGGTCTACCGTGACCCCCGGGCGTTTCGACAGAAAGCCGGCGAGGATTTCCGGGAGGAATTCGGTCACCGCCGTGGTGTTGGCGAAGATGCGCATATGCCCGGTGGAATCGCCGCCGTACTGGGTGAACTCGCTTTTCAGGTAGTCCACCTGGCGCATGATCAGCCGCGCATGCTGCAACAGGCGCTCGCCCGCCGGGGTGACTTCGACGCCGCGGCTGTCGCGGTACAGCAGGCGGGTTTCCAGCTGGCTTTCCAGGGCCTTGATCCGCGCGCTGGCCGCCGCCGGCGAGAGAAAGGCGCGCTTGGCACCCTGGGTCAGGCTTGGCGATTCGGCGATATGGATAAACAGGCGCAGGTCGGCCAGATCGAAATGCATGGGCGGCTCCTGGGAGGGAAGAGGGGCAAAGCGGCGTTCAGCATAACCGAACGCCGGTTTATTGAAATGCAAATTCTCAGAACGCACAGCGGCTTGCATGATCGGGCTCACCACCACTGCAATAGGGACCCGACCCGATGAGCGTGACCGACCCCAGCGTCTGGATAGGCCGTAGCCAGCAAGCCCGAGACCTGCTCAGCGACAACCTGCTCAAGCGCATCGCCGCGACCTTCGGCGAACCCGTGCCGGCCCATGGCGCGGCCTTGCCGCCGCTGTGGCAATGGTGCTTTTTCCAGGAGCCGCTGGCCGAAAGCGCCCTGGGTGGCGACGGCCATCCGGCCCGTGGCGGCTTCCTGCCGCCGGCGGCCAATCGCAATCGCATGTGGGCCGGTGGCCGGCTGGAGTTCTTCGAGCCGTTGCGCGCCGGTTTCGACGCGCACTGCCTGTCGACCATCAGCCATGTCGAGGAAAAGACCGGGCGCACCGGCGCGCTGCTGTTCGTCACGGTGCGCCATGAGTATTCCCAGGACGGTCGCCTGGCGATCCGCGAGGAACAGGACATTGTCTACCGCGAGCCGAGCCCGCCCAAGCAGGGCAGCGGCGAGCCACTGATCCAGGGCGACTGGCGTGAAGCCGTCGAGCCCAGCCCGACCCTGCTGTTCCGCTACAGCGCGGTGACCTTCAACGGCCATCGCATCCATTACGACTTTCCCTACGTCACCGAGACCGAAGGGTATCCGGGGCTGGTGGTGCACGGCCCGCTGATCGCCACCCTCAGCCTGCGGGCGTTCTGCCGCTCCCATCCCGGGGCCCGGTTGCGGCGCTTCTCCTATCGCGGCCTGCGGCCGTTGATCGCGCCGCAGCCGTTCGAGGTCGGTGGGCGCCTCGTCCGTCCCGGCGTCGCCGAACTCTGGGCTGGCAACGACGCCGGCCTGGCCCAGCGCGGCGAAGTGCTGTTCGACCCGATCCCACAACAATAACCACAGGCGGAGAGCCGTTCGATGAACCCCAACAGCAACGAAGAATTGAATGCCATCCGTGAAGGCGTGCGGGCGTTGTGCGCCGAGTTCGATGCCGCCTACTGGCGCCGGATCGACGAGGAAAAAGGTTTCCCGGAAAGCTTCGTCAAGGCCCTGACCGACGCCGGCTGGCTGGCGGCGATGATCCCGGCCGAATACGGCGGCTCGGGCCTGGGCCTGGCCGAAGCCTCGGTGATCCTCGAGGAGGTGAACCGCTGCGGCGGCAACTCCGGCACCGTGCACGGGCAGATGTACAACATGTTTACCCTGCTGCGGCACGGCAGCGAGGCGCAGAAGCGCTTCTACCTGCCGAAGCTCGCCAGCGGCGAACTGCGCCTGCAATCGATGGGCGTCACCGAGCCCACCACCGGCACCGACACCACCAAGATCAAGACCACCGCCATCAGGCGCGGCGACAAGTACCTGATCAACGGGCAGAAGGTGTGGATCTCGCGCATCCAGCATTCCGACCTGATGATCCTGCTGGCGCGCACCACGCCGCTGGCCGAGGTCAAGAAGAAGTCCGAAGGCATGTCGATCTTCCTGGTCGATTTGCGCGAGGCCATCGGCAACGGCCTGACCGTGCAGCCGATCGCCAACATGGTCAACCACGAGACCAACGAGCTGTTCTTCGACAACCTGGAAATCCCCGCCGACAGCCTGATCGGCGAGGAGGGCAAGGGTTTCAAGTACATCCTCGACGGCCTTAACGCCGAGCGCACCCTGATTGCCGCCGAGTGCATCGGCGATGGCCGCTGGTTTATCGAAAAGGCCAGCCAGTACGCCCGCGACCGCGTGGTGTTCGGCCGGCCCATCGGGCAGAACCAGGGCGTGCAGTTCCCCATCGCCGAAGCCCATGTCGAAATCGAGGCCGCCGACCTGATGCGCTGGCGCGCCTGTGAGGAATACGACAGCGGCGGCAACGCCGGGGCCAGCGCCAACATGGCCAAGTACCTGGCGGCCAAGGCCTCCTGGGAGGCGGCCAACGCCTGCCTGCAGACCCACGGCGGTTTCGGTTTCGCCTGCGAATACGACGTCGAGCGCAAGTTCCGCGAGACCCGCCTGTACCAGGTGGCGCCGATCTCCACCAACCTGATCCTGTCCTACGTCGCCGAGCACCTGCTCGAACTGCCGCGCAGCTTCTGAGGAACCGAGCATGAGCCATACCCAAGCCTTGGCCGGGTTCCTTGCCGGCCTGAGTTACCAGCAACTGCCCGACAGCGTGCTGGCGCGTACCGAAGAGCTGTTCCTCGACTGGCTCGGCTCCGCCCTGGCCAGCCAGGGCGCGCATCCGATCCCATTGTTCGAGCGTTACGCCCAACAGATGGGCCCGGCCGATGGCCCGGCGCGGATCCTGGTCAACGGCCGCGGCAGCTCGGCCTATTTCGCTGCCCTGGTGAACGCCGCGTCTTCCCATCTGGTGGAGCAGGACGACCTGCACAACAGTTCGGTATTGCACCCGGCCACCGTAGTGTTCCCGGCGGCCCTGGCGGCGGCCCAGGACCTGGGCAAGTCCGGCCGCGAGTTGCTGCTGGCGGCGGTGGCCGGCTATGAGGCGGGGATTCGCATCGGCGAGTTCATGGGCCGTTCCCACTACCGGATCTTCCACACCACGGCCACCGTCGGCACCCTCGCCGCGGCGGTGGCGGTGGGCAAGCTGATGGACTTCGACCAGGCGCAGTTCATCAACCTGCTGGGCAGCGCCGGGACCCAGGCCGCCGGGCTCTGGGAGTTCCTGCGCGACGCCGCGGATTCCAAGCAGTTGCACACGGCCAAGGCCGCGGCCGATGGTTTGCTCGCCGCCTACCTGACCCGGGACGGGCTGACTGGCGCGCGCAATATTCTCGAAGGCGAGCAGGGCATGGCTGCGGGCATGTCCTGGGATGCCGAGCCGAGCAGGCTGTCCGATCGGCTCGGTTCGCGTTGGGCCTTGCTGGAAACCTCGTTCAAGTACCACGCCTCCTGCCGCCATACCCACCCGGCCGCCGATGCCTTGCTGGCGCTGATGCAGCGCGAAGGTCTGGGCCATGAACAAATCGCCCGGGTGGAAACCCGTGTGCATCAGGGCGCCATCGATGTGCTGGGGCGGGTGAAGGTGCCGCAGACCGTGCACCAGGCCAAGTTCTCCATGGGCACTGTGCTCGGCCTGATCGCCGTGCATGGCAAGGCCGGGCTGCCGGAGTTCCATGAGCTGGCGCTGAAGGATCCGGCGGTGGCGGCGTTTCGCGACAAGGTATCGATGGTCCTCGACCCCGAGGTGGACCGCGCCTACCCGCAGCGTTGGCTTGGCCGGGTAGTGGTCAGCACCGACGACGGCCGTACCTTGCACGGCGCTATCGACGAGCCCAAGGGCGATCCGGGCAATGGCCTGTCGCGGGCGGAGCTTGCGGACAAGTTCCAGCGCCTGCTGCGCTTCTCCGGCGCACGCACGCCAGAGCAGGGCGAGGCCCTGATCCACCAGGTGTGGCACCTGCGCGACACCGCGCAACTGAACGAATTGCTCTGAACCAGCCCGAGGACGCCTTATGACACTCAATACCGCACAACCCCGGCCGCTGGACGGCATCACCGTGGTCAGCCTGGAACACGCCATCGCCGCACCGTTCTGCACCCGCCAACTGGCCGACCTGGGCGCCCGGGTGATCAAGATCGAGCGCCCCGGCAGCGGCGATTTTGCCCGCGGTTACGACGAACGCGTGCGCGGCCTGGCCTCGCATTTCGTCTGGACCAACCGCTCCAAGGAGAGCCTGACCCTGGACCTCAAGCAGGACGCCGCCGACGACATTCTGCAAAGCCTGCTGGCCCAGGCCGACGTGCTGGTACAGAACCTCGCACCGGGGGCGGCGGCGCGCATGGGCCTGTCGTTCGAGGCGCTGCACCAGCGTTTTCCGCGGCTGATCGTCTGCGACATTTCCGGTTATGGCGAGGGCGGCCCCTATGAGAAGAAAAAGGCCTACGACCTGCTGATCCAGAGCGAGGGCGGGTTCCTGTCGGTGACCGGCGGCCCGGGCGAGGAGCAACTGGCCAAGGCCGGCTGCTCGATCGCCGACATCGCCGCCGGCATGTACGCCTACAGCGGCATCCTCTCGGCGCTGTTGCTGCGCGGCAGGACCGGGCAGGGCAGCCGCATCGACGTGAGCATGCTGGAAAGCCTGGTGGAGTGGATGGGCTACCCGATGTACTACGCCTTCGACGGCGCGCCGCCACCGCCACGGGCCGGCGCGGCGCACTCGACCATCTACCCCTACGGGCCGTTTCCGGCGGGGGACGGCGGTACGGTGATGCTTGGCTTGCAGAACGAACGCGAGTGGGCGGCGTTCTGCGACAAGGTGCTGTTGCTGCCGGAACTGGCCGGCGACGAGCGCTTCTCGGCCAACTTCAAGCGCTCGGCCAATCGCGAGGCGCTACGCCAGATCATTGTCGACAGCTTCGCCCGGCTGACGGTGGAGGAGGTGATCGCCCGGCTGGAACAGGCGCAGATCGCCAGCGCCCGGGTCAACGACATGCAGGGCGTGTGGCAGCACCCGCAACTCAAGGCCCGCGACGGCTGGCGCGAGGTGGACAGCCCGGCCGGCAAGCTGCCGTCGCTGCTGCCGCCGGCGCGCAATGCCGCGTTCGAACCGCGCATGGACGGCGTCCCGGGACTGGGCCAGCACAGCGGCGCGATCCTCGCCGAACTGGGCCTGTCCACCGAGGCCATCGAACAGTTGCAGGCCAATGGCGTGATCTGAGATTCGCAGGCTTGCACGGCTTCTGTAGGAGCCAAGCTTGCTGGCGATGGGGCCCTTGGGGGTTGCATCGATCTTGCGGGCCTCATCGCAGGCAAGTCGGATCGCCGCCCGCTCGCTCCTACGAGGGAATCTGTCGTGGCCTGGTGTCCGGGGCGCGATAACACGGTCTGTGGACCTGGCGTTCATTACAAGGAATTCAACATGTCCAACCCTATTGTCCGCTCTGCCTTGTTCGTGCCGGGCAGTCGTCCCGAGCGTTTCGGCAAGGCCCTGGCCAGTGGCGCCGATGCGGTGATCGTCGATTTCGAGGACGCCGTGGAAGAGCCGTTCAAGCGCCAGGCCAGGGACAACCTCGGCCAGTTCCTCGACAGCCAACCCGAGGTCAGGCTGTGGGTGCGGGTCAATGCTCCGGAGCATGCCGAACATGCCGCCGACCTGGCGTTCTGCAAAGGTCACGCCGGGGTCGTCGGCATCCTGCTGCCCAAGGTCGAAAGTGCCGCCCAGGTGGCGACGGTAGCGGCCACCGGCAAGCAGATCTGGCCGATCATCGAAAGCGCTCGCGGGCTACTGGCCCTGGCGGAAATCGCCCGGGCTCCTGCGGTGCAGCGCCTGTCTTTCGGCGGCCTGGACCTGGCGCTGGACCTGAACCTCAGCAGCGGTTCGGCGGCGGCGCAGTTCGCCCTGGACCAGGCGCGGCTGGCGCTGATCTTGCATTCGCGCGCCGCCGGGCTGGTCGCGCCGCTGGATGGCGTGCACCCGGCCATCGACGATCCGCAAGGTCTGCGCAGCTCCATCCGTCACGCCTACGAAATGGGCTTCGGCGGCGCCCTGTGCATCCACCCGAAACAGGTGCCGGTGATCCACCAGGCCCTGGCCCCCAGCGCCGAGGACCTGGCTTGGGCGCAACGGGTGGTGGACGCCGGCAGCCACGGCGCCGGCGCCTACCAGATCGACGGCCAGATGGTCGATGCGCCGGTATTGCTGCGAGCGCAGCGACTGCTGGCGCTGAACCCGTGACAGCCGCAACCTGGTCTGCGCGTTACCAACTGCCATAGGGAATGCCATATTTCTCTATGTAGCGTTTGGACCCTTCACTGATCTGGTAGGCGTAACGGCCATTGGTTTTGCCTTGGCTCGGCCCTAAAGGCTCAACTTCAGCTTGGACGCGGGTGACTTTGATTGGGTGATGACATTCATCTCTTACCCAGACCTGGACAATGCCTCCCGGTGCCAGCCCTAGATTGACTGAGGCCATATAGCTGGCGGTTTGCTGTGGCGTTTCCGGGCACCGACGGGCCGTGGTCTTGCGCATGATCTGTCGGGCCTCTTCCGGGATGTCGATCCATACCCGATAGGTTTGCGGTTCAACCACCGATTGCCAGCGAACGAAAATGCGTTTGGGCAGGTCGGCACCGATCACCGATTTGCCATCACCACCAACTTCGCTCCAGCCTCTGGCCCATTCCTTTTGGTAACCGAGGTTGCCGCCTGATGCAGTTCCACCACCGGTGCGTCGAAACAGCATTCCGTTGATATCTTCTACTGCGCTGTCTTCGACCCAGACTTTCATGTAGTAGGGTTCGGTAAAGCCAAGCTCCCACCAGGGGTTTTTGGGATCGTTTTTTGCGGATAGCGGATCGCTGGCCAGACAGCCACTTAGCAGTAGTGCGCCCAGTAGGGCGATGAATACTCTCATTACCAAAGCGTCCAGTCAGGTACGTGAGGATGTTGCGCACGCACGGCATCCACCGTGGGGGCATTGATATAGACAACTTTAAGGCTGCCGCCATCCTGTTTGCCAAGTGGGTGGTTCCAGTGAGCTGAGAGATGGATATAACGCAGCTTGAGCATGGTCTCCTCGGTTGGAGTCGTACTGTAGTCACCTGCGACAAACCTGTCACAAAGCGATTGAAGTTCGGTCGGAATCTCATGTTCGGGTATGTCTGGGATGTCCTGAAAGCGTACACCGTGTTGTTTAGCGAGCTCATACATGACTCGTAGACATACCCGCGACAGCTTGTTGCTCATTGGCCTCTTGAGCTGCAAGCCCGCATACACTCGTTTTTGTCGTAAGCCGAGACGGTCCTGCGGATCTTGCGGCAGAACCATAGGCTCCGGTGTGACGATCTCCAGCCATTGTGCGGGCCAGCCCTTGTCCAGCCAGCGCGATTTTGCCTGTACCGCGTCTCGGTAAATCGGGGTGTGGGTCACATCAGTATTGAGCGGCACCTCCAGCGCCTGCATCGGACTGACCAGTACACACTCCTGCACCTCATCCAGATAACCACCACCGATATCCGAGTGTGCACCGGGCAGGGTGATCTCCATGTGGTCGGGTTTGACCCGGCTCAGGGCAAAGTTGGCGCGGTACTCGTCGCGGGCGACCAGTTGGACCACTGAGCGAAAGTAGCGACGGTCGAGGTGCAGCTTGATACCTGGGGCAATGGCGCTGCGCACGTTGCCCAGATTGCTCAGCCCGGCAACTGACGGCACCGTATCGAACAGGCCGATAAAGCCCATGTCTAGGTCGTTGCCGTACTGTCGGTTGAAGCGGCGACTGAAGGCCTTGGAGTGGTCGTGCAGAATCAGCTCGAGTGGCCCTAGCCAGCGCACGACTTCATTGGCAAAGTGCCGGGCTGCTGCGGCGCCTCGGCTAAAGCCGAAGGCATCGAAGGTCAGAGAGGTAATTTCGCTGTCAGGGTTCTGCTCGAAGAAAATACCAAGACGTTGCTTGATCTCGATAAATGCCTTCTGCACACATCCTGATATTCCCGTACCGCCACGCCCCGTTCCCGAGGTGATCACGCTATCTTTTTCGCCAGCTTGCGTGCCGATACCTTCGATATAGATGGAGCGAAAGGCCTGTCTTTGTAGGCCCTTACCTTCAGATTCCTGTTCGGAAAAGTACAAATCACTCAACCGCTTAACATTGCTCACATCATTCCCATAACTACTCTCCGGATCCCTCATATACGGCTTGCAACTGCCATCGATATCCCTGGCTTCGATAGGATTCTGCGCCCCGCAAATCTGGCCCATGGCCGAGTTGCTGGCGTTATTGCCGGTGCCGTCGAAGAACACTCCGATACGTAGCGCCACCTGGACCTTTTCAGGCGGTGGCGCAGGTTCCTTGGCGTATTTCTCATATTGGGCCCAGAGCTGTTCGCCGTAGCTGGGTTGTTCGGTCTCGGCGGAGCGTTCAGCAGAGTGCTGGTTGGGGTTGGCGGGCCGAAGAAGGCTGGGCATTGGCCCGGGTCCGTTGCTGGCCATGGGTGGTCCTGGTTCAGGCGAAAGGGGCGCTGGAAACCGTACTGGGAATGGCGGGCGATGGATTTAGGAGGAATCTGCAAGAGGCTGGGCAGGTGCTGATTCCGTCGTAGGGGAAATGGAATTTCAGAGGGGGATTGCCGAGCGCGCGCGGCGTTCGGCTGAGGCGAACGCGGGTATCAAAAATTCGAAATTCTCAATACACGTGCCCTTAGGCACTCTGCGATCAACCACAACAATAAGAAGGTGAAGTCCATGTTCAAGCTCTCTCGGGCGTTGTTCTGTGCCGCCGCATTGCTGGGCGCCGGTCTCGCGCAGGCCGCCGACCCTATCGTGATCAAGTTCGCCCACGTGGTGGCGGAAAACACCCCCAAGGGCCAGGGCGCCCTGTTGTTCAAGAAGCTCGCCGAGGAGCGCCTGCCGGGCCGGGTCAAGGTCGAGGTGTACCCGAACTCCTCGCTGTTCGGTGACGGCAAGGAAATGGAGGCGCTGCTGCTGGGCGATGTGCAGTTGCTCGCACCGTCCCTGGCCAAGTTCGAGCAGTACACCAAGAAGATCCAGATCTACGACCTGCCATTCCTCTTCGACAACCTCGCCGCCGTCGACCGTTTCCAGCACGCCGAGGGCAAGCAACTGCTGACCGCCATGCAGGACAAGGGCATCCTCGGCCTGGCCTATTGGCACAACGGCCTCAAGCAGCTGTCGGCCAACAAGAAACTGGTGGAACCCAAGGACGCCCGTGGCCTGAAGTTCCGCGTGCAGGCCTCCAGCGTGCTGGAGGAACAGTTCAAGGCGGTGCGCGCCAACCCGCGCAAGATGAGCTTCGCCGAGGTCTACCAGGGCCTGCAGACTGGCGTGGTCAATGGCACCGAGAACACCTGGTCGAACTATGAAAGCCAGAAGGTCCACGAGGTGCAGAGGTACTTCACCGAGACCGACCACGGCCTGATCGACTACATGGTGATCACCAACGCCAAGTTCTGGACCGGCCTGCCGCCGGATGTGCGCGGCGAGCTGGAAAAAATCATGGCCGAGGTCTCGGTGGAAGTGAACAAACAGGCCGAAGCCCTGAACCAGACGTCCCGGCAGAAGATCATCGACGCCAAGACCAGCGAAATCGTCGCCCTGACTCCCGAGCAGCGTAACGAGTGGCGCGAAGCCATGCGCCCGGTGTGGAAGAAGTTCGAGGGCGATATCGGCGCCGACTTGATCCAGGCCGCCGAAGCTGCCAACCAGGCGCAATAACGACCTGTATCCCGGCCGCTGCGCTCGCAGCGGCCCATCGGCAGCCGTTATCGGGCTGCACTCCACTGGCATTCTCGCGGAGAACCTCAATGCACAGGCTGAGGCGGTTCTGGGAACATTTTGAAGAGGCGTTCATCGCCTTCCTGCTGGCGGCCATGACGCTGGTGACTTTCGTCTACGTGGTGCTCAACAACCTCTACCCGCTGTTCTACTCCATCGGTGATGCCTGGGAAGGGGGCAGCGCGCTGTTCCTGGGGATCGGCGACTTCCTCATGGAGCTGGCCCAGGAAATGGTCTGGAGCGTGGCGCTGACCAAGGTGCTGTTTGGCTGGCTGATCTTCTTCGGCATTTCCTACGGCGTGCGCACCGCCGGGCACCTGGGGGTGGACGCGCTGGTCAAGCTGGCCTCGCGCCCGGCCCAGCGCCTGCTGGCGGTGATCGCCTGCCTGTGCTGCATGGTCTACGCCGGGCTGTTCATGGTCGCCAGCTTCAAGTGGCTGATGGCGCTGATCCAGGCCGGCATCGAAGCCGAGGACCTGGACCAGTTCGGCATTCACCTGTCGCATATCGCGATGATCGTGCCCTTCGGTTTTGCCCTGGTGCTGATCCGCTACCTGGAAATCATGTGGCGCATCCTCATGCGCGGGCAGATCAACCTGGGCCTGGCCGATGAGGCGGCCGAGGCCAGCAAGCTTGCCAGTCACCACGAGGATCAGCACTGATGGCCATTCTCTGCCTGTTTCTGATGCTGTTCGTCTTCATGTTCCTTGGCGTGCCGATCGCCATTTCCCTGGGGCTGGCCGGCGCCACGTCGATCCTGCTGTTCAGCCCGGACTCCCTGAGTTCCCTGGCGATCAAGCTGTTCGAAACCTCCGAGGCCTACACCTTGCTGGCGATCCCGTTCTTCCTGCTGTCCGGGGCCTTCATGACCACCGGCGGCGTGGCGCAGCGCCTGATCGATTTCGCCAACGCCTGCGTCGGGCACATCCGCGGCGGCCTGGCGATTGCCGCGGTGCTGGCGTGCATGCTGTTCGCCGCGCTGTCGGGTTCGTCGCCGGCAACGGTGGCGGCGGTGGGCTCGATTGCCGTGGCCGGCATGGTGCGTTCCGGTTATCCGCGGGAGTTCGGCGCCGGGATCATCTGCAACGCCGGGACCCTGGGCATCCTGATCCCGCCGTCGATCGTCATGGTGGTGTACTCGGCGGCCACCGAAACCTCGGTGGGCAAGCTGTTCATGGCCGGGGTCGTCCCGGGGCTGCTGCTGGGCGTGATCCTGATGGTGGTGATCTACATCGTCGCGCGGATCAAGAAGCTGCCGGCGCAACCGCGGGTGTCGTTCCGCGAATGGCTGAGCACCGCGCGCCGGGCCTTCTGGGGCCTGCTGTTGCTGGTGATCATCCTCGGCGGCATCTACAGCGGCCTGTTCACCCCGACCGAAGCGGCGGCCGTGGCGGCGGTGTATTCGGCCTTCGTCGCGCTGTTCGTCTACAAGGACATGCGCCTGCGCGACTGCCCGAAAGTGCTGGTGGAGTCGGGCCGGCTGTCGATCATGCTGATGTTCATCATCGCCAACGCCATGCTCTTCGCCCATGTGCTGACCACCGAGCAGATCCCGCAGCAGATCACCACCTTCGTCATGGATGCCGGGCTGTCGCCCATCGGCTTCCTGCTGATGGTCAACGTGGTGCTGCTGGTGGCGGGCAGCTTCATGGAACCCTCGGCCATCGTGCTGATCCTGGCGCCGATCTTCTTTCCGATCGCCATGAAGCTGGGCATCGACCCGATCCACCTGGGGATCGTCATGGTGGTCAACATGGAAATCGGCCTGGTGCATCCGCCGGTGGGCCTGAACCTGTTCGTCACCTCGGCGGTGACCGGCCTGAGCCTGGGCCAGACCATCCGCGCGGCGCTGCCGTGGCTGATGATCCTGCTGGCGTTCCTGATCCTGGTGACCTACGTGCCGTTCATTTCCCTGGCGCTGCCGAACTGGCTGGGGATGAACTGACGCAATACGCTTCTGTAGGAGCAGCCGGTCGACGCTCGATTGCTGGCGATGGGGCCCTTGAGGGCGATGCTGTTCTTGAGATCGTCATCGCGGGCAAGCCTCGCTCCTACGGGGGCGAGGCGTGGAATCGAGATGGACACGCTTCTGTGGGCGCCAGGCTTGCCGCGATCAACCCTCGATCAACGCGCCGGCACCCGCCACAGATACCAGGCCGCCACCGTGCGATGCGGGCGCAAGGACAGGCCGATCTCGATCATCTGCTTGCGCGTCGGCTGCTGCTCCAGACCCTTCAGGCGGCGATAGCCTTCGCGCACGCCGAAGTCGTCGGCGGGCAGGATGTCCAGGCGTTCCAGGCTGTAGATCAGCAGCATCTCCACGGTCCAGCGACCGATGCCGCGCAGGCTGGTCAGGCGTTCGATCAGTGCCTCGTCGTCCATGGCCCGGGCCGCTTCATAGTCCGGCACTACACCACTCAGGGTCGCCTCGGCAATGCCACGGATTGTGGCGATCTTGCCGGCGGAAAAACCACAGGCGCGCAATGGCTCGAAGTCAGTGGCGAGGATCTGTTCGGGGGAGGGGAAGGACGCCGGGCCATACAACCCAAGAAAACGCCCGAGAATCGCATCGCCAGCGCGGGCGTGCAGCTGCTGATAGGCAATCGCCCGCACCAGCGCCTCATAGGGCTCGCGGGTCGGTTTGGCCTGGTGCAGGCACGGGCCGACCGCCTCGACGTGACGGGCCCAGTCAGGGTCGAGCCCGGCCAGAAAGGCACGGGCCTCAAGAAACGGATCGGGCATGGAAAGTCCTGGACCAAGGGCGTCGCCAGAGATTAACCAGCAATGCCCGACGCTGCACTCGGTCTCTTGCGCTGGAATTCCCTGAGCTAGATCGAACGCTGATTGACCCGGCTGGACAGCGCCGCGGCGCTTTCCTTGCGTTCCGAATAACGGTCCACCAGCAGGTCGGCGCGGCCGCGCAGGAGCAGGGTGAACTTCATCAGTTCTTCCATCACATCCACCACCCGGTCGTAGTAGGGCGAGGCCTTCATGCGATCGTCGTCATCGAACTCGAGAAAGGCCTTGGGCACCGAGGACTGGTTGGGGATGGTGAACATGCGCATCCAGCGACCCAGCACGCGCAGCTGATTGACCGTGTTGAACGACTGCGAGCCGCCGCAGACCTGCATCACCGCCAGGGTCTTGCCCTGGGTCGGGCGTACCGCGCCGAGGGTCAGGGGGATCCAGTCGATCTGCGCCTTGAACACCGCCGACATCGCGCCATGGCGTTCCGGCGAGCACCAGACCTGGCCCTCGGACCACAGCACCCGTTCGCGCAGTTCCTGGACCTTGGGGTGATCCACTGGCGCATCGTCCGGCAGCGGCAGGCCGCTGGGGTCGAAGATATAGGTTTCGGCGCCGAGGAATTCGAGAATGCGCGCCGCTTCCCGGGTCAGCAGGCGGCTGAACGAACGCTCGCGGGTGGAGCCGTAGAGCAGCAGGATGCGCGGTTTGTGCGCGGCTGTTGCCGGGGTCTCCAGATGCTCCGGCGCCAAGGCTTGCAGCAGTTCGAGATCGAGGGCGGACAGCTGTTCTTCGCTGCGCTTCTGGTCGTCGTTCATCACAGCGCTCCGATGCGGTCGAGGGCGTTTTTCAGCTCGGTGGGCGAGAGGTGGTCGAGGTCCAGGGCGAAGAAGACGGCGAAGCGTTGGCGGATTTTCTGCACAGTCTGCTCGAAGGCGGCCTGGATCGCTTGCTCATCGCCTTGGACCTCCGAAGGATCTTCCAGCCCCCAATGGCTTTTCAGCGCCGGGCCGAAATACACCGGGCAGGGCTCGCCGCCGGCCTTGTCGCAGACGGTGATGACGATATCGGGCGGGTTGTCGGCGAAGGCTTCCGAACCTTTGCTGTACAGGCCTGCGGTGCTGACGCCGGCTTGCTCCAGGGTGGCCAGGGCGCGGGCGTTGAGCGTGCCGCTGGGGAAGCTGCCCGAGCTCACTGCGTGATGAGCGGCCGGCGCCAGATGGTTGAACAGGGCTTCGGAAAGAACGCTGCGGCAGCTGTTGGCGGTGCACATGAAGAGGATTTTCATCGAGGTTTCCGGGCAGAAGGGTTGGGCCAAGACGCTGAACAGGCGTCATTGGTGTGAATATATGGTTATCCGAATATACGGATATGAAGGAGCGTTGCCAAGCTGCGTGTGTCGGCGCCGGGTTGGGCAGGGGATCTGCGCTTGTGTTCTATGCTTCAGGTTCAGCGCAGCTCGAAGATGCCAGGCCTATCCATGAGGTTCACCGGGCCAGGCTTCATCTCTCTGCCTATGGGTGAACGTTATGCAAACCCCTTCCACACCTCGGGATCCGGACCCGATGTCGCGCGGCACGGCCATCGCCTATGCGATCGGCCTGCCGCTGGCGCTGCTGGGATTGATCTTCCTGCCGGCCGGCACGATCGCCTGGTGGCCCGGCTGGATATTCCTCGCCGTCATGACCCTGGGCTTTGGCGTTTCGGCCCTGGTGCTCGCCCGGGTCAATCCGGTGATCTACCGCGCGCGCAGCCGCTTCCAGGCGGGCACCAATAGCTGGGACAAAAAACTGCTGGCGATCCTCCTGCCGGCGATGGCGGCCGTGCTGCCGGTCGCCGCACTCGATGCCGGGCGGCTGCATGGCTCGGCTGTTCCGGCCTGGGTGGTGCTGGTGGGGTATCTCGCGATGCTGGCGGGCATCGCGGTGACCGGCTGGGCGCAGGCGGTGAACCCGTTCTTCGAGCCGGGTGTGCGGATCCAGTCCGAGCGGCACCAGCGGGTCATCGATAGCGGGCCTTACCGTTTTGTGCGGCATCCCGGGTATCTCGCGGCGCTGTGCCTGTTCTTCGGCATGGCATTGGCGCTGGCTTCGTTCTGGGCGCTGGTTCCCGCCGCGCTGGCCGCAGCGCTGCTGGTCCTGCGCACATCATGGGAGGACCAGCTGTTGCAGGCCGAGTTGCCCGGCTATGCCGACTATTGCCAACGGGTGCGCTGGCGACTGTTCCCCGGCCTCTGGTAATGGCCGGGAGGCGCCAGGGCACGGCGCCTCCGGGTAAAGCCACTGGCGGGGAGGGCCTCTACAGCAGTTGGTCGATCAACACCGCATTGCTATAGATCAGGCTGCCATCGCTGGCTCGGTGCCCCACCAGGTGGAACTGGCCGCGGCCGTGCTGCAGGTAGACGCGCATCCGGCAGTCGGACAGGGGGGTGTACTCCTCGGGCATGATCAGCTCCATGGTGTCCATGTCGACATCGACCATGGCCTCCTGTTCATGGGTTTTCTGCAGGCGTTCCTCGGCTTCTTCCAGGCGCAGGTGCAGGGGGCCATCGACGTAGAAATGGATCTCTCCCAGCGGCATGGATTTTTGCCCATCGCTGGACTTGCACCAGCCTTCGATCGTCAGGGCGCTCATGGTGAGACCTCCATTGTGAATGTCGGGGCTTTGTGGCGCTGCCCCATTCTCAATGCCATCACTGTTCAGACCGCTGCGAGGGGCGGTTCGTTTCCTTGGCGGGCGCCTGGCGGGCTACCGCGGGTCGCGTCAGGTCTTCGCGGGCCGATGCCTGCAGGCGCCAGGCTTTTGCCAGCTTGCGCGCCACCTTGCCTGGCAGCACCGTGGATCCGCTGTGCCGCACGGCCTTGGCATGCTCGGCAAGCCCGTCGACCAGTGCAGCCCATTCCGGCCGCGGGTCGTTGACATAGTCCCAGCCCAGCCCCAGCCAGGGGCAGCGTCCACCGATCCAGGCCTGTACCGCGGGTGTCGCGCGCCGAATATAGTCGGGGGCCTTGGTCGCCTTGGGCCGGAGCGCGCGCGCCTTGACGGCCGGTATCTGCAAGCTTGGGGTGCCGTCTGCCTCCCGGGTCACCCGCATGGCCCCGAGCAAGGCAATGTCGAAAGGCACCGGCTGACCCTGGGCGGCATAGAAATACGCCAGGCGCCGGATGCTGTCGTAGTCGGCAACGGCGCGGTACAGGTAGGCGCAGATCACGCCCAGCATGGGGTCGGCATGCTTTTTATGGCATACGCCGGCGGCGAACTGGTCGATGTCTTCGGCCTGTAGCCGGCCAGCGGCGAAATCGTCGATCGCGCCGAGCATCGCCAGGTATCTGTCGGGGGCCTTGGGCATTCCATAGGCCTGGAAAATATCGCCGAGGGGGCTGGGCATCACCACGGCGTACTGACCCGCATAAGGCACCACCGGCGTGAAGGTGCCATCGGCTAGCGCCACCAGGACCGGCATCCCCTGGGGATCGCTGATGGCGCGGAACGTCTCGAACAGCGAGGTGCTGTCCAGTCGCTCGATCGGGGCCCGGGACAGGAGCTTCGCGCCCTCGCCGTAGACGATCAGGTTGGCCTCGCCCGGGTCGCCGATCTGTTTCATCCGGCGGCGAACCTCGGTGGCCGCGGACTTACGCATATCGGCGGCGGCATCCGCTTCCAGCTGCTGGACCAGTGCCTTGACCTTTTGCTTCTTCTCGGGAAAACGCGGGCTCTGCTGGCGAAGCACCACCAGATCCTGCAGCAGCTCCTTGCTGGAGTCGGGAATGGTGATCATCTGGTCGGCGGGAACCGTCAGGTCATGCTGCTTGAGCCCGAAATCGGCGCCGAGCATGTGCTCGCGAAAGGCCGCGTCGCTGTGTACCCGCTCAAGGTTATGCTCGGCGGAATCCACCGGGCCGGCCGCCGTGGACGGGCCCATAGTGGCGGCGTTGCCCGCGGCTGGCCAGGGCTGCAACCCGGCGGGGCCCGGCAACGGCTGGGCGGTGTTGTAGAGCACGGCCGGTTCCGGATCGACCAGGCACTGCGGATTGAGCTTGAGGCGATACTCTTTCGCCCGCTCGGTGGTGCGCGAGCGCACGCACATGCCGAGGGTCGCGGTGGTGATCAGGCCATTGCTGATGGCGGTCGGCTCGATGCCCCACAGCGCATCGGCGATCACCCCGGAGAACACGCATTTGCCCGGAGCGCCAGACATCGGCTCGGAGACCATGTAACCCAGCTGCCCGTCCTGGCAGGCGGCCAGGCGATCGAACTTGGGGTTTTCCACTTGGGTGCCTTGCACGACGATCCCGCGCACCGGATCCAGTCGCGTCAGATCGAGACTCTTCGGCGCTTCGCGGCAGGCATCGGTAATCAGGGTGATGCGCTGTACGCCATGCAGCAGCAACTCGGTGTAGAACGAGTCGGCCAGGACGCGGTATTTCTGGCGCAGCGAATCGCTGAACAGCCAGGAGATCGAGCCGATATTCGCGTCGGTCAGGCCATGGCCGCAAAACGCCAGGATCAATTGCTCGACCACTTCGGCCCCCGAGGGGAACAGCTCGTCCACCGCTTGTTGCACCCGCTCGCGGGTGACCGGATTGCCCTGGCCGTCTATGGGGCCGTCGTCGACGATCCTGACGTTGTCGGCGCCGAAGCCCGAGCGCAACGCCCAGTCGCCGATCGAACGGGCGGCGAGCACGGCGCCGTCCAGGTAGGCGAAACGCAACGTCTGGTTTGGCAGCGGCGTCAGCGTGCTCACGCCGATCGTCAGGCAGGTCCGTCTAGTCATGGGAGTGCGCCACCTTGCGCGTAATAAGGAGCCAGAGATCGAGTCGAGGGAGAATCACTGGCCAGTGCCAGCGCGGCCGATCGCCCGGTGCCAGGCGTTCGACCAGCATGATTGCCCCGGCCACCAGCATCAGTGGAATGTGCCAGGCTCCGCCCAGCAGCGGCACCAGCATCCAGGCCCAGCACGAAGCGATGCACAAGGCCCCGTGGGTGGCGCCGAACACCAGGCAATCGCGGTCGGCGGCCCAGCCGAACAGACCGATCCGGCGCATGCGGTGGCCACGGTTGAGCGCCGCGCGTTGCCACGGGCTGGCACTCCACAGCAGGGCAACCAGCAGGGCCGTGGCCAGCGCCGCGCCGGCGACGCTCAGTTGCAGCAGCAAGGCGAGCACCATCAGCAGCGGCCCGGCGGCCATCCATAAGGCGGTGTAGCCGAGCAGGAACACGAGCGCCGCACGGATGCGCCGGCGCGGCAGGCTGGAGTGCCAGACATGCAGGAGCGGCATCGCCAGCAGGGGCGGCATCATCGCCAGCAGCATCAAGGCCCAGTCCGCGAGCATGTGCTGCGCCGGGTTCAGGGCCAACTCCGCTTTCAGCGCGGTGGGCCAACTGGTGACGATGGACAGCCCACCCACAGCGCTGCAGAAGGCGGGAAGGGTGCTGTGCCCGGTGGTGTAGAGGCACAGGGCCAGGCCCAGCCCGGCCGTCGCGAACAGCAACGGCCAGGGCGCCCGGGTGAAGCTGAGCAAGAGCGGTCCGGGTTGCATGAGGCGTTACTCAGCTGACGATACCACTGCGCTTGAGCACGCTGATCCGCTCCACGGTCACCGGTTTATCCGCCGATACCTGCTCGCCCGGGACCAGGGTCACCCGCAGATAGTCCGGATCGAAATCTCCAGCATCGGTCAGGCGCTGGGCCAGGTCGGTGATGTCGATGGTATAGCCGAGCCCGTGGCCGCCGTGGCCACCGTCTGGGCGCGAGGCGACGTTCAGCCCGAACAGCGTCAGACTGCCGGCATGGCACTCGGGATGCTGCTGCGGATCGCTGTCTTTCGGCAGGTTGATGTAGACCGCAAGCTGCGGCGAGGGCGCGGAGCCGCGCACCGATTCCAGCGCCAGGTACAGCCGGGTCACCGGCTGGCCCAGGTCCGTGGCGCCCATCGCGGCGATGCCGGTGCTGGTGGCCTGGCGGTCGAGGTCGACCTGGGTGCGCACCGGCGCGCCGCCGACCGTGACCACTGAACGGTTGGCACCGATAGGTTCGATGTTCTGTTGTTCCGGCGCACCCATCTTGACCCGTGTCACAGCCTCTACTCCTGGTTTCACGCCCGTGCCGATGCTCAAGTCGGCATAGCTCGGGTGCAATTTGCCATCCTTCAACGTGTCGCGGCCGGTGAATTTCATGCCAGGGTCACTGCCACCGACCGCCGGCATGATGAAACGGCGGTCGGCCGGACCGTCGAGCCAGCGCGGATCGCGGACCATGGTCTTGCCCGGGGTGTTCATCCAGGCCTCCCAGAGCCGGTCGACGTTGCAATGGTGCAACCAGAAGATCGGGTCCAGTGCGGCGAGGTACGGGTCGGCCATGAAACCTTCACCACCGCCGATCAGGCGATGCACGGTGTTGTGCGGGTTGTTCTCCAGGTCGCCGGTCCAGCGGGCGAACTGGGCGAAATTGCCGGTGACCCCGCCACCGAAGCCGATGCTGCCGTCATTGCCGACCTGGAAATCGTTCTCCTGCATCGCCGCCAGGCTGAAGGCATCGAGGGAGTTCGGCCGCAGCGTGGTAAAGCCCTGCCGGCGAGGGTATTTCTTCAGCGGGTTGGGGCTGCCGTCAGGCAGGGTGTTTGCCAGGAACGCCTCCGGGGCTCGCCGCGCTTCCGGGTTTTTGTCATTGAGGTAGTTCCAGTACGGAAGCGCCCAGTCGTCGCCCGTCAGTTCCTTCACCTTGGCCGCGACAATCGCCTCGAAGGCCGCCAGGTAACCGCGGTGCCAGGACAGGAAGTACCAGCTGCCGTGCTGGCACTGGCTGCCGTAGGTGAAGTTGGTCAGGTCCTTGGGAACCGGATCGGAATCGCCCAGGACATTCACCTCGACCCACAACTGCCGATCGAAGCCGTGGATGGCGCCGAGGAACTTCCAGCTGTTGCGGTTGGTGATCGGTAGTTTGTCCAGTTCGCGCATGGCCAGCGCGTAGTTGAGCAAGACTTTGTTGTTCCATCCGGAGCCGAGTGTTGCCACATCCTGTCGAATCGTGTTCATGAATGCACCTCCCTTGCAGCATCAGGCCGGGTGGCGCGTGTGGCGCCACACCCCTCGCAATCCTTTGCCGCTGGCGACTTCATGTTCACGGCGGAACTGCGCTCATGAGACCCGCAGTGCTGGTACGCGCCTCTCCGGAACTGAGTATAGAAGCCTGGCAAAAACGCCATGGCCGATTCCGATTATCCCGATGAACGACATGGTTTTTGCTTGCTTGTGCGGACGGACGGGGGATTGGCGTGGCTCTATTGATGGGTGCAGTACAGGAGTCGTGGCTTCACAACGCCTGCAGCAGGCGCTGCAACTGCTGGTGTTCCCAGATGCTCAGGAGTTTGACCGGGTCGGTACCGTAGCGCTGCCAGGCGTCGAGTGTCTCGACCCGGCCATCCGGTGAAAGGCATTGCTCGCAGTGGCTCAGGGTCTGGCCATGGTTGATCAGGGTCAGGGCCCAGCCGTCGATGTCGAGCCGCTCCTGCCAGCTGTCGTCCGCCAGCAAAACACGGTGGCTCGAAGGGCC
>NZ_JACNAC010000033.1:0-68984 GCF_017349775.1 Pseudomonas sp. GW460-12-10-14-TSB1 | reverse complement strand
TCGATGATCACCGATACCCATGAGGCTGGTGGCGGCGTCAAGCAGGCGTTGGCGCAGTACAACTTTTCCGGCGATATCGGCAAGACCCTGATTCCGGGGCTGGTGGGCCTGTTGCTGACGCTGCTCAGCTGGCGTGCCAGTGTCACCCTGATGGGGCTGCTCGGGCTGGCGGCCGCCGGGTTGCTGTGGTGGTTGATTCCGGCGCAGGCGGCGGAGTCGTCCAAGCCTGCAAAGACCGTCAAGGCGGTCAGCGGAAAAGGCTCGGCCAGCGGGCTACGGGCACTGATTGTCACCGGCACCCTGGACAGTGCGGTACGTATGGGTTTCCTGACCTTCCTGCCGTTTCTGCTGAAGGCCAAGGGCGCTGGCACGGCGGGTATCGGCCTGGCCTTGACCCTGCTGTTTGTCGGCGGGGCCTTCGGCAAGTTGCTGTGCGGCTACCTGGGCGCGCGCATTGGCATGATGAAAACCGTGTGGCTCACGGAGTTCACCACGGCGCTGCTGATCGTACTGGCGGTGTACTTGCCCTATCTGGGCCTGATGGCGGTCTTGCCGCTGCTGGGGCTGGCGTTGAACGGCACCTCGTCGGTGCTCTATGGCGCGGTGCCGGACCTGGCGGGGGCGGGCAAGCGCGAGCAGGCGTTTGCGATCTTCTATACCGGCACCATCGGCGGCGGGGCGCTGGCGCCGGTGCTGTTCGGCAGCCTGGGGGACGTCACCGGCGTGCCCGTCGCGGTGATGCTGCTGGCGGCTACCTTGCTGCTGACGTTGCCCCTGTCCTGGTTTGTGCAGCGTGGCCTGGACGCGGATGCCCGGCTGGCCTGAGCCGGCTCAGGCTTCCCGCCCATGGGCCGTCGCGGCCAACTGCTCGGTATCGACCCGGACAAAAGTCGAGTCGCCAATCGCCGTCAGCACATTGCCAGCGTAGACCTCACAGATCACCCGGCTCTTGCGGCCGAGTTCGCCTTCGACCTTGGCGCGCAAGGTCAGGGGCACGCCCATCGGCGTCGGCTTGATGAATTTGATGCCGAGGTTGCCGGTCACGCAGTTGATCCGCGGCTGGCTGTCCAGGGCGCGATTTTCGGCGCGGTAGTGGTAGGCCATGGCGGTCCAGTTCGAGTGGCAGTCCACCAGCATGGCGATCAGACCGCCGTACACCAGCTCGGGCCAGCCGCAGTATTGGCTGTCCGGCAGGTGCTCGGCCATCACATGCACCCCATCCTCATGCCAGTGGCTCTTGATGTGCAGGCCATGGGGGTTGCTGCTGCCGCAGCCAAAACAAACGCCGTCCGGCGCGGTGCTGTCTTGCAGGGAGAGTGGGTGCATGTGCCTTACCTTTTTATTGTTGGAGAAGGAAAGCCTCAGGCCGCCTGTGCCTGTATCTGCAGCTCGCCGTCGACGTCCTTGACCAGCCCGCTGGCCAGCAGCAGCGGCAGCAGGCGCTTGTGCAACTGCGGTTCGACGAACTCCTTGACGGTGTTCAGCGCCAGGTTGCCGCTGGTTTCCAGCTCGGCCTTGGTGTAGGACAGCCAGGCCTTTTTCAGCACCAGCAGGACGTCGCTGCCCGCGGTGGTGGCGAAGCGGCGGTGGGTCGCCCGGCCGTCGAAGTCGAAGCTGTGCTGGTAGGCATAACCGCTCTCGTCGCCCGCGCTGGCGACACAACGACCGCAGGTGCATTTGCCGTCGCCGAAGGCTGTGCGCAGATAGCTGTTGAAGTCCACCACGGGCTTGAGACTCAGGCGCTTGTCGACTTCGAACAGGTCCCCGGTCAGTTTTTCTTCAGTGCTCAACGTCCATTTCCTCAAATCATGCGGCGTGTTTTTACAGGGCCGCACGATACCAGCCGGACGCTTGCAGGGGGTACTTTTCTGCCCGGAGGGAGAGCGAGAGTGCATGCACCAGGAGCTTTAGGACAGGGCTCCTGGCGGGTCGAGGGGGCTAGATATCCTTGCCGAGAAAGCTGTCCGCATCTTCGGGGCGTGGCTTGAGCAGCCTGTTCAGCAGGCGGCCGTCGATGGCCGCCAGGCCCAGGGTGATCAGGGTCATGCCCAGGAAATGCTTGGCCTGCAGGTGCTCGTCCAGTAGCAGGCCGCTGAGGACGATGGCGCTGATGGGGATCAGGAAGGTCACCAGCATCAGGTTGGTGGCGCCGGCGCTGGAGAGAATCCGGAAGAACAACACATAAGCCAGGGCCGTGGACAGCAGGGCGATGCCCAGCAGCGCGCCCCAGGTGGCCAGGCTCGGCACCGCCAGGGTCCAGGGGCGGTCCACCAGCAGCGCCAGGGGCATCAACAGCAGGCTGGAGGCGCTGATCTGGCCGGTGGCGCTGATCAGCGGGGCCACGCCCATGGCCTTGAAGCGCCGGCCGAACACGCCGGCAAAGGCGTAGGACAGCGCCGCCCCCAGTACCGCCAGCTGCGCGCCGAGGTTGTCGCCCAGGCCGGCCAGGGCGTCCATGCCGATCATCAGCGCCACGCCGATAAAACCGACAATGACCCCGGCCAGCTTGTTGCCGGTGAGCTTTTCATCGGCGGTCAGCAGGTGCGCCACCAGCACCGCGAACAGAGGAGTGGTGGCATTGAGGATGGCGGCCAGGCTACTGGCGATGTGGGTCTGGCCCCAGACGATCAAGCAGAAGGGGATCAGGTTGTTCAGCAGGCCCATGGCGAAAAAGGCCAGCCAGATGCGCCTGTCCCCGGGCAGCGACAGGCCCAGGATGCGAATCAGCGCCAACAGGGCGAGGGCGGCCAGGCATACCCGGCACATGACGATGGTCAAGGGTGGCAGCTCCTTCACCGCGATACCGACGAAAAAGAACGACCCGCCCCAGAGGATGGACAGCGCGATCAACTGGCCCCATTCCACTACTCCCATGACTTTTTGCGTGGCCATGTCCGTCTCTCCTGCGTGACTGTCGATGATTGAGTTGTGCTCGTTGGCTTGCGTCAGCTTGAAACCTGGTTATGGCGAATTATTCTGAGAGTCGGAGGGCTCTGACAAACGAGCATTTTTCGCTGGATGGTTGAGGAGGGCTAAACCTTGAATATGAACTTGCCGTCGCTGGGGGCGTTACGGGCGTTCGAAGCCACGGCGCGTCATCTGAGCGTGACCCTGGCCGCCGGGGAACTGAACGTCACTCCCGGCGCGGTCAGCCTGCAGATCAAGGAGCTGGAGGCGGCCCTGGGCATTCAGCTGTTTGTGCGCCGGCCGCGGCAGCTGATCCTGACCGCGCCCGGCGAGCAGTACTTCGCCACCTTGCGCACGGCCTTTCGCCTGATGCGCGAGGCCACGATGGAGCTGCTGGGGCGGGCGCGCCTGGATGTGCTGGTGCTCAGTTGCACGCCGAGTTTCGCCATGCAGTGGCTGGTGCCGCGCCTGGGCGGGCTGGAGGCGCGGTTGCCCGGGGTGGACGTGCGCATCAGCGCCTCGAACCGCAAGGTCGACCTGGCCCGAGATGGCGTGGACCTAGCGGTGCGCCATGGCTTCGGACGCTACGACGGGCTGGTCAGCGAGCGTTTGCTGGATGATGAACTGATCCCGGTGTGCAGCCCGCAACTGCTGGGCGAACGCATTCGTCTCAGCGTCGATGATCTGGCGGACTTGCGCCTGCTGCACGATGAACATCGGCATGACTGGCAGCTTTGGCTGGAGGCCGCCGGGGCCTCCCGGGTCGATGGCCGGCAGGGCACGGTGTTCGTCGACAGCAACGGCGCCATAGAGGCCGCCAAGGCCGGTCTGGGGGTGGCTCTGGTGCGCCTGTCGCTGGTCCAGCGTGAGCTGGCCGAGGGCCTGTTGCTGGCCCCAATTGCCCGGAGCGTGGCCAGTGACCTGGCCTATTACCTGGTGTATCCGGCCACGACCCTGGAGCGACCGAATGTCGCGGTGCTGCGGCAGTGGTTGCTGTCCGAGGCCGGCCGCGGCGCGAGCAGTGAAGTAAGTGGCCATTAAAAGAGCGGCATATTGCCTTCTCCAACAAGGCATCGTGCTGGCCCCGCAAGCGCTAAATCACCGCCAAAATCACTTTAATTTCAGTTGGTTAGGTAGATCGGAAAATGCGCAATGTGTGGATGACGCTGACCTCGTTCGCCTTGGTCAGCGTGGCTGTCGCGGCCGAGGGCAAAGAGTTGCCGGCCAATGACCGGTATGTGTGCAGTTGGGGCGCGGGGACGGCGGCGCGGGCGCAGGAGCTGAAACTGTCGGGCGTTTCGCTGTATGCCGCGCGGCAGAAGTTGCAGACCTACAAGTTCACCAAGGGCTGGATGCGCATGATGGCCCTGGGCATTACCGAGCAGACCTACGACAGCCCCTCGCGGGCCAAGCCGGCCACGGTCCGGCAGAGCTTTTACGACGATTGCGTGCGCTACAAGCTGGCGCGCAAGTAACCCAGTTGCCGCTTGCCCGCGCTGCCATGCAGGCGTGGGCGTTGGCAATCCTGGGGCGGGGTATCTCGGCTTTGCCTCCTGTCCCCGGACCTTTGGCCCATGAGCCGGCAGAACCCATCGTCATCTGATCCGTATTTTTCTTCGTCACCTGCATCTGTATCGGGATCAGATCCGGCCTGACAATGACGCACCCCTCAGGCGCACCGGCCTGCCGGCTGGAGCCTGAGGCGGCGTTCTGCTTTTCGCGTTGGCGAAAACCTATTGTTCAGGAGGCCTTTATGGCGAAGATGGCGATTTTCTTGTTTGGATTCTTGGCGCTGACCATTGCGATTGGTCTGCTGGCGACCATCTCCCCGGTCTGAGGGGATACCTCAGGCCCACCCAATCTTTTTAAGGGCAGGCCGAACCGCTATTTCGAAAACTTCCTCGCCCCGGCCACGCACAAAATCACTGCCAGGGTCACGCCCAGCATGCCCAGGCTGACCTGTTCATGCAGCAGGGTGGCGGCCAGGGCCAGGCCAAAGAAGGGTTGCAGCAATTGCAACTGGCCGACGGCGGCGATCCCTCCCTGGGCCAGCCCGCGATACCAGAAGACAAAGCCGATCAGCATGCTGAACAGCGCGACGTACGCCAGGCTCAGCCAGGCGGGCAGGGTGATTCCGCTAAACGAAGGCGGGGCGCGGAACAGGGTCAGCACCATCATCACCGGCAGCGCCAATACCAAAGCCCAGGAGATCACCTGCCAGCCGCCCAGGGTGCGGGAGAGCTTGGCGCCTTCGGCGTAGCCCAAGCCGCAGACCAGAATCGCTAGCAGCATCAGGATGTCTCCGGCCGGCGCGGCGCTCAGCCCCTGGGACAGGGCAAATCCCACCACCAGCAGGCTGCCCAGCACCGAGAACAGCCAGAACACCGGCCGCGGCCGCTCGCCGCCGCGCAGCACGCCGAACACTGCGGTGGCCAGGGGCAGCAGGCCGAGGAAGACGATGGAGTGGGCCGAGGTCACATACTGCAAGGCCAGCGCGGTCAGCAGCGGAAAGCCCACCACCACGCCCAGGGCGACTATCGCCAGGGGCCATAGCTGGCTTCTGCTTGGGCGCTTTTCCTGGAACAGCAGCAACAGGCACAAGGCCAGGATGCCGGCGATGCTGGCGCGGGCCACGGTCAGGAACAGCGGGTCGAACTCCAGCACGGCCACCCGGGTGGCCGGCAGCGAGCCGCTGAAAATCAGCACGCCGATAAAGCCGTTGAGCCAGCCGCTCGCGGCTTTTTGTGTGCTGGGGTGTGGCAGGGGCGATGTCCGTTCCATTCAGGGGCTCAGCTCTGTTCAAGGGTAAGCGCCGCGCTTCAGGGCGAGATTGCGCCTGGGCTGCTCAGGCCCCATCCTAGGAGTGCTAAGCAATACAATCAAAATATTGTCATGGATACATCCCGCTATGGCCCGTGCCCGCTACAAACAACTGGTCGATGCTTTTGCCGCCGATATCCGTGGCGGTGCATTGCCGCCCGGCACTCGCCTGCCGACCCACCGTGAGTTGGCCGCCAGGGAGGGTCTGGCCCTGGTAACGGCATCGCGGGTCTATACCGAGCTGGAGGCCATGGGCCTGATCAGCGGCGAGACCGGGCGCGGCACCTTTGTCCGCGAGACCGCGCTGCCACCGGGGCAGGGCATCGACCAGCAGGCGACCGCGGCGGGCACCCTGGATCTCAATTTCAACTATCCAGCGTTGCCCGGGCAGGCCGAAGTGCTGCGCGGCGGCCTGCGGCAGCTGGCGGCTGCCGGTGACCTGGAGGCGCTGCTGCGCTACCAGCCCCACAGTGGCCGCAGCCATGAGCGGGCCACCGTGGCCCGGCACCTGGCGTGTCGCGGATTGCAGGTGGAAGCGGAGCAGGTGTCGATCGTCAGTGGCGCCCAGCACGGCCTGGCGACCACGGTGATGGCGCTGCTCAAGCCCGGCGATGTGGTGGCCACCGATGCCCTGACCTACCCGGGATTCAAGGTGGTGGCCGACGCCCATGGGGTGGAGCTGGTGTCGATTGCCCTGACCGAGCACGGCCCCGACCTGCAGGCGTTCGAGCAGCTATGCCGCAGTCGGCGGGTGCGGGCGGTGTATGCCATGCCGACCCTCCACAACCCCATGGGCTGGGTGCTGGACCTGGCCTGGCGCGAACATTTGGTACGGATCGCCCGGCAGCACCGGTTGCTGATTATCGAGGACGCCGCTTATGCCTTCCTCGCCGAGAATCCTCCCGCGCCCCTGGCGGCCCTGGCGCCGGAGCTGACGGTGTACGTGTCGGGGTTTTCCAAGAATGTCGCCACCGGGCTGCGGGTCGGTTTTGTCGTCGCGCCGCCGGCCTGGGTGCCGCCGATCGAACGGGTGATCCGCGCGACCACCTGGAACACCCCCGGGGTGATGACGGCGCTGGTCTGCAACTGGATCGACGATGGCACGGTGCAGCGCCTGGAAACCGAGAAACGCCAGGACGCGACAGCCCGCCAGGCCTTGGCCAGGGAAGTACTGGCCGGCCTGGCGTACATCGGGCATCCGGCGTCCTATTTCCTCTGGTTGCCGCTGCCCGAGGAAGTGCGCGCCGATCAGGTGGCGATGGCCCTGCTGCGGGAGAAGGTCTCGGTGTCCACCGCCGAGCCCTTTGTCAGCGCCGCGCCGGTGCCCCACGCCATCCGCTTGGCCCTGGGTTCGGTCGAGCTGGATCAACTGCGGGTGGCGCTGGAAAGGGTGCGCCAGGTGATTGGCCAATACGCCTATTGAAGGCTCCCGCGCGGCAGGGCGCGGGAGCCTTCGGCCGTCAGACCTTGAACTGAGTCACCAGGCCGTTGAGTTCCACCGCCAGGCGTGACAGGTCCTGGCTGGCGGCGTTGCTCTGGTTGGCCCCGGCCGAGGTCTGGGTCGCCAGGTCGCGGATGTTCACCAGGTTGCGGTCGACCTCGCGGGCGACCTGGGCCTGCTCTTCGCTGGCGCTGGCGATCACCATGTTGCGTTCGTTGATCGAGGTGATGGCCTGGGTGATCTGGTCCAGGGCCAGGCCCGAAGCGCGGGCGGCTTCCAGGGTCAGGTGGGCGCGCTCGTTGCTGTGGCGCATGGCGCTGACCGCGCCTTCGGTGCCTTCTTCGATGGTGTTGATCATGCTTTCGATTTCCTGGGTCGACTGCTGGGTGCGATGGGCCAGGGCCCGCACCTCATCGGCGACCACGGCGAAACCGCGTCCGGCATCGCCGGCCCGGGCGGCCTCGATGGCCGCGTTGAGGGCCAGCAGGTTGGTCTGCTCGGCGATCGAGCGGATCACCTCCAGGACCTGACCGATATTGCGCACATCCACCGCCAGGTGTTCGACCTGCTCGCAGGTGCGGGTCACCTCGTCGGCCAGGTCGCCGATGGAGTCGACGGTGTGTTGCACCTGCTGCCGGCCGTGGTGGGCGGTGGCGTCGGTTTCCCGGGACGCTTCGGAGGTGCTGACGGCGTTGCGCGCCACTTCTTCCACAGCCGCGGTCATTTCGTTGACTGCGGTGGCGGCCTGTTCCAGTTCGTTGCTCTGCTGGTGCAGGGTCTTGCTGGAGTCCTCGGTCACCGCATGCAGTTCCTCGGCGGCCGAAGCCAGCTGGCTGGAGGAATCGGCGATCTTCTGCAGGGTGCTGCGCAGGCTGTTCTGCATGCGTTGCAGGGCGTGCAGCAGGCGCGCCGGTTCGTCGTTGCCGGTCACGCTGATGGCATGGCACAGGTCGCCGCTGGCGATGGTCTCGGCGACTTCCACGGCCTGGTTCAGCGGCCGCACGATGCTGCGGGTCAGTACGATGGCCAGGCCGACGGTCAGCACCAGCACGATGACCAGGATCGTCAGCACCAACCCGACGGCGCTCTGGAACACATCATTGCTCCGTGCGGCAGCCGCTTCGCCACCGTGGGTATTCACCTCGACCACGGTCAGCAACTCCTTGAGCATGGCGTCGGCATTGGCCAGGAACGGGCCGCCGTCGACGATCGCGATCGCCTCGTCCTTGCGCCCCTGGCGTGCCAGGTCGAGGACGCGCTGCTGGTCCTTGAGGTACAGCGCCTTGACGCCAAGGAAGCGCGCGTACGCGGCCTTTTCCTCGGGGGCGATACTGAGTTTTTCGTAGACCAGTTGTTGGGCCGACAATTGCTCTTCGAGCTGATTGATCCGGTCCAGCAGGGCCTCGACGTCGCTTCTGTCGCGTACCACCAGCTGGCGCAGGGTCAGGGTGCGGATCTGGGTGCTGGTCAGGGCCATGGCGTTGGCCGCGACGATCGAGGGCAGCCAGTTCCTGTCGACCTCGAGCGACTGCTCGTTCATGCGCCGCATTTCCAGCAGGGAGAAGGTGCCGAGCGCAACCGCCAGCAGCGCGATCAGGGCAAAACTGAGGCCTGCACGGCGGGAAATGTTCATCGATCGTAAAAGCATGACTGTGTTCCTTGTGGCGGCAAAAGGCACAACCTGCGCGGCATCCGGCAGGTTCGCAGCAGAGCGGGGCGCGCTCGGAAAGGCTCCGGGGCGTCGTCGGTTCTTGCAGGCAAGGCAGGCGGGAGGCGCATCGTGGCGCCTTCTTTTATGGGGTCTTCCGGTGTGGGCGGGGTTGCCCGGGCCGCGGCCGGAGAGGCGGCGATGATATCACAGTGATATCGATGGCGTCGGCGAGGTGGAGCGCGCGGCTCCACCTCGAGGGGCTTAACCGTGCTGGATGCCCGCGCGTTTCAGCAACTGCTTGCAGCGTTCGGACAGGTGGGTCACCCGCAGGTGTTTGCCAGCCTTGCTGTAGCGTTCGCGCAAGGTTTTCAGGGCGGCGATGGCCGAGTAGTCGACGAAGCTCAGGTGGCGGCAGTCGAGGGTCACCTGGGCCGGGTCGCCGGCCGGGTCGAAGTGGTTGAGGAAGGGCGTGGTCGAGGCGAAGAACAGGGTGCCGTGGACCCGGTACAGCTTGCTGCCGTCGGCTTCCTCGTGGCTGTCGGCGTAGAGTTCGCGCGAATGCTGCCAGGCGAAGTTGAGGGCGGCGATGACGATGCCGCACAGCACCGCGATAGCGAGGTCGGTGAACACGGTGATGATGGTCACCGCGACTATCACCAGCATGTCGTTCAGCGGCACTTTGTGCAGCACCCGCAGCGAGCCCCAGGCGAAGGTCTGCTGGGCCACCACGAACATCACCCCGACCAGCGCAGCCAGCGGAATGCGCTCGATCAGGGGCGAGAGGAACAGCACGAACAGCAGGATCATCGTCCCGGCGACCACCCCGGACAGCCGGCCACGGCCGCCGGAACTGAGGTTGATCACGGTCTGGCCGATCATCGCGCAACCGCCCATGCCGCCGAACAGGCCGGAGGCGATATTGGCCGCGCCCAGGGCCACGCATTCGCGGTCCGGGAAGCTGCGGCTCTCGGTGATTTCGTCGGTGAGGTTGAGGGTCAGCAGGGTTTCCAGCAAACCGACCATGGCCATCAGGAAGGCGTAGGGGGCGATGATGCCCAGGGTTTCCAGGTTCCATGGAATATCCGGCAGCACCAGGCTTGGCAGGCCGCCGGCGATATGGGCCATGTCGCCCAGGGTGCGGGTCGGCAGGCCCAGCAGGTGGACCAGCAGGCCGACCCCGAGGATCGCCACCAGCGCCGGCGGCACCGCGCGGCTCAGGCGCGGCAGCCAGTGGACGATGGCCATGGTCAGCGCCACCAGCCCGAGCATCAGCCACAGGGGCGTGCCGCTGAGCCAGTGTTCATCGGCCTTGAAGTGCTCCAGCTGGGCCAGGGCAATGATGATCGCCAGGCCGTTGACGAAGCCGAGCATCACCGGATACGGCACGATCCGCACCAGCTTGCCCAGGCGCAGCAGGCCGAAGGCGATCATGACCAGCCCGCCCAGCAGCACCGTGGCCAGCAGGTACTGCACGCCGTGTTGCACCACCAGCGCGACGATCACCACCGCCATCGACCCGGCGGCGCCGGAAATCATCCCCGGGCGGCCGCCGAACAGCGCGGTCAGGGTGCAGATGATAAAGGCGCCGTACAGGCCCATCAGCGGGTTGAGGTGGGCGACCAGGGCGAAGGCGATGCACTCGGGCACCAGGGCGAAAGAGGTGGTGAGTCCGGCCAGGACGTCGGCGCGAAGGCGAGCGGGTTTCATGGTTTACCTGAGAGGGCGGCCAGGAGCGGCCGGGGTTGCAGGGGGATTGCCGAAAAAGCGGCGAATGTTACGGAATAACAGGCGCGCCAGCCACCCATGGGGCTTGTATTGACGGGCCCTGGCGGCAAGACTGCGCAGCCGCACAACCCCGGCGATCGATGCCGGGCCGCCAAGGAGCCTCCATGCCATCAAGCAAACGCGAGCAGGCGCGTCTCGAACGCCGCCTGGTCGCCAGCCTCACCGACGCCTGCGAAACCGCCAAGGCGGAAATCGTCGGCTTCTCCTGGCTGACCCATGTGCTCGATTACGCGGCGTTTCCCGCCAGCCTGAGGGTGGTGTGGGTCTTCGACACCCAGGCCAGCAAGGCCCAGGCCCTGGCCAGCGGGCAGGGCGAACGCATGCTCGAGCTGACGGCCATGGCCCTGCATGAAGCCGGCGTGGAGTTGCAGGCGCTGGCGGCCCATGTGCGCTACGACAGCGAAGAGCAATGCCAGCGCATCAATGGCGGCAACTGGCAAAAACGCCTGGCGCGGCTGGGCTGAGAGCCACTGGAAAGCGCGGCTAAACGCCGCACCCGACCATGGTCGCACACAACCTGTCATCCATTTGGCAGGAAGGGAGTTGCCGCGTTTTGCTACCATGCGTGGCTTTTACGGATGAGCCGCCCGGCGGGTCATCTGGATTTTCGGCTCCTCAAAGGGCGGTAACGAATGAGTGTTTTGTTGAGTCGCCGCGAGGTGATTGCAGGTATGGGGCTGCTCGGCCTCGGTATGCTGGCCGGCTGCGATACCCGGGGCCAGCTGTCGTACAAATATGGCAAGGATCTGAGCGACAAGATCATGGGCCGTACCTTCAAGCTGAAGGACACCGAGGGCAACGTCAGGACGCTCTCAAGCTATAGCGGCCTGATGCCGATGGTGTTCTTCGGTTTCACCCAGTGCCCGGCCATCTGCCCCACGACGCTGGCGCGCGCGGCCCAGGCCAAGAAACTGATGGGCCGGGACGGCGACCGCCTGCAGGTGATCTTCATCACCCTGGACCCCGAGCGGGATACCCCGGAGGTCCTCGACGCCTACGTCAAGGCCTTCGACCCGTCGTTCGTCGCGCTGTACGGCACGCTGGAGCAGACCGCGGCCACGGCCAAGGAATTCGACGTGTTCTACGAGAAGATCCCCAGCGGTTCGACCTACACCCTGTCCCACACCGCCACCAGTTTTGTCTACGACTCCCGGGGCACGTTGCGCCTTGGCTTGTCCCAATCGCTTACCGCGCAAGAGTGCGCGGAAGATCTACTGACCGTCATGGAGGTCTGCTGATGTACCCGGCCCTGAATAAAACCGCTATCGCCCAACGCGCCAAACGCATCCTGATCGGCCTGTCCCTGCTGGGCCTGGCTGGCCAGGCCGCGGCCCAGACCCAGGTCGACGACGCCTGGGTACGCGCCACCGTCGC
Source organism: Pseudomonas sp. GW460-12-10-14-TSB1 (assembly GCF_017349775.1). Classification (NCBI taxonomy): domain Bacteria; kingdom Pseudomonadati; phylum Pseudomonadota; class Gammaproteobacteria; order Pseudomonadales; family Pseudomonadaceae; genus Pseudomonas; species Pseudomonas sp. GW460-12-10-14-TSB1. Next base: position 57,006 of record NZ_JACNAC010000033.1, on the reverse strand, counting down.
CGGGCAACAGGCGACCGGGGCCTTCATGACCCTGACCGCCAGCGAGGACAGCAAGCTGCTCAGCGTCGAGTCGCCGGTGGCCAAGATCGTGCAGATTCACCAGTCGAGCATGCACAACGATGTGATGAGCATGCGCCCGGCGGACTTCGTCGCCTTGCCGGCCGGCAAGGCCGTGGCCCTGGATCCCCATGGTTATCACGTGATGCTGATCGACCTGGTGGCCCAGGTGAAGGAAGGCGACAAGGTGCCGCTGACCCTGGTGGTGGAAAATGCCAAGGGCGAGAAACAGTCGATCAAGGTCGAGGCCCAGGCCCGCGCGCTGAACATGCCCGACCACAGCAAGATGCAGCATTGATGGTCAGCGGCACCTGCGACGACCGACGGCCAGGCTGAAGCATGGCCAAGGAAATCGACAACCCCTGCATCGCCGTTTGCCAGTTGAGCGGCGACCTGTGCCTGAGTTGCGGGCGCAGCAAGGACGACATCCGCCAATGGAAGCGCATGAAGCGCCCGGAAAAGATGGCGGCGGTGCAGCGGGCTAGCCAGCGCTTGAAAGCGTTGCGCAAGAAAGGCGGCGGCGCCAGCCGCTGATTTTCCCCAGCCGGCCATTGCGTGCCGGCGTTCAGACTCCCGGCGTTTGCGCCGCACACTCCTGCAACCAGGCGATACAGGCCGAGACCCGTCGCGGCATGGCTTCCAGTGTCGGGTGGACGATGTAGTAGTCGTATTCGCCGCTGCGGGTAAACCCGGTGAACGGCAGCACCAGCCTGCCTTGCCCGATGGCCTCGCTGACCAGATGCTCGCGCCCGATCGCCACGCCGGCATGGTGGATGGCGGCGGTGACGCACAGGTCCGAGCGATCGAAAGTCACCCCGCGTTTCGGCATGGGCACACCGTTGCCATGCTGGCGAATCCACAGCGCCCATTCGGAGTCGAAGGTGGCATGGTCCCAGGCCAGCGAGTCATGCAGCAGGGTGCACTGCTGCAGTTGCTCGACCGCCCCGGTCAATCCATGGCGCTCGGCGTATTGCGGGCTGCATACCGGCGCGACCCGCTCCTGCATCAGCTTGTGCGCCACCAGCCCATGGAACTCGCCATTGCCGTAGTACAGCGCCAGGTCGATCTGCCGGGTACGGAAGTCGATGCGGTCGTTGCCCACTCGCAGGTCCAGCCTGACCCCGGGAAAGCGCAGGCCGAACTCGGCCAGGCGCGGCACCAGCCAGGAATGGGCGATGGACGGGTGGGCGTACAGGGTCAGCGGCCCGGCCAGGTCGGCGTCGACCGGCTGGGCCAGGACTTCGGACAGGTCGCCCAGGGTCTGCTGGAGAATCTCGAAAATACGCTCGCCAGCCTCGGTCAGTTCAACCCGCCGGGTCAGCCGGCGGAACAACTGGATCGACAGCTCCGCCTCCAGCCGGGCGATGCGATGGCTGACCGCGCTGGCGGTCAGGCACAACTCATCGGCGGCCTTGCTGAAGCTCAGGTGGCGGGCCGCGACCTGGAAGGTGAACAGGTTCGAGAACTGGCTGCTGTTGAGCTTGGCATCCAGTCGGGGCGGTAGGTTGTACAAGCCGGCGCTTCTCCTGTCGGTCTGTTATGAGCCTTGCAACACCCGGGCGCCTTGCGCCAGATAAGCCTGCATCTCGGTGTCCGGAACCATGCTGCCACCCGTGGCCCAGACCAGGTGGGTGGCCCGGGCGTAAGCCTCGGCGCTCATGCCGCTGCGCCGCAGGTACTGGTCACGCTGTGCCTGCACGCGGGCGATACCCGGGACGCCGGCCACCGCCGAGGGCTCCAGGTGCAGCTGTTGGTGCTTGGCCATCAGCCAGACCAGGGCATGCAGTTCGTCATCGCTGACCGTGTAGTAACCCTCGATCAGCCGCTGCATGGCGCGGCCGACAAAACCCGAGGCGCGCCCGACGGCCAGGCCGTCGGCAGCGGTGAGGTTATCGATGCCGAAGTCCTGCACCGACACCTCGTCATGCAGCCCGGTGTGCACCCCGAGCAGCATGCACGGCGAATGGGTGGGCTCGGCAAATATACAGTGAACGGCGTCGCCGAACGCCAGCTTCAAGCCGAACGCCACGCCGCCAGGGCCGCCGCCGACGCCGCAGGGCAGGTAGACGAACAGCGGGTGCTGGGCATCGACCCGGACCCCGGCCTGTTGCAGTTGCCGGCTCAGGCGCTCGGCGGCCACGGCGTAGCCGAGGAACAGGTCGGTGGAGTTCTCGTCATCGACGAAATGACAGGCCGGATCGGCGCTGGCCTGCCGCCGCCCCTGAGCCACGGCGATGCTGTAGTCGCTCTGGTATTCCATGACATTCACCCCATGGGCGCGCAGCTTGTCCTTCTTCCATTGGCGGGCGTCGGCGGACATGTGCACCGTGACCTGGAACCCTAGCCGGGCGCCCATCAGGCCGATGGACAGGCCCAGGTTGCCGGTGGAGCCCACAGCGATCCGGTAGCGGCTGAAGAGCGCCCGGGCCTCGGGCGAGTCGAGCACGCTGTAGTCCTGGTCCAGGCGCAGCAGGCCGGCCTCCAGGGCCAGGCGTTCGGCGTGCTTGAGCACCTCGTAGATACCGCCGCGAGCCTTGATCGAGCCGGAGATCGGCAGGTGGCTGTCCTGCTTGATCCACAGCGCGCCGGGCAGGGCTTGACCGTAACGACTGGCCAGCACCGCCTGCAAGGCCGGCAGCGGCTGGATCGGCGATTCGAGAATGCCGTTATTGGCCAGGGTCTCGGGAAAGGCCACGCGAAAATACGCGGCGAAACGCTCGAGACGCGCGCTGGCGTCGGCCACGTCGGCGGCTGTCAGCGCAAGATCGCTCAGACCATCGGCCAGGGGCGCGCGGGTGGGGGTGAACCAAGTGGTTTCGCGCAATGCCATCAGCTCTTCGAGCAGCGGGTAGCGGCGGGTCCAGGTAGCGAGTGGCTGGCCTGCGATCATGGGGATGACTCCTGTGGCAAAGGGTTTAAATGAAATGAGCGAGGCCCAGGGTCAGCAGTAGGGCCACCACGGAAGCCAGGACCGTGGCGCTGGTGAAGGTCTTGAGCGCGTCGGCCAGCGACACCCCGAGGTATTCCTTGACCACCCAGAAGGCCGAGTCGGTGACGTGGGTCCAGCCGATGGCCCCGGCGCCGATGGCGACCACGATGATCTCCCTGCTGTAGCCGGAGTCGACGCCCAGGGTCGGCAGCACAATGGCGGCGGCGCTCATCATGGCCACGGTGGCCGAGCCCACCGCGAAGTGCATCAGGCCCGCCACCAGCCAGGCCAGCAGCACCGGGTTGATGTCCAGCCGGGTCAGGGAGTCGGCCAGCACCTTGCCCACGCCGCTGTCGATCAGGATGCCGTTGAAGGCGCCGCCGGCACCGATGATCAGCAGGATGCTGGCCAGCGGTGGCAGGCTTTTCTGGGTGTGCCCCAGCAGGTCCAACATCGACAAACCACGGCGCAGGCCCAGGGACCAGTAGGCGAAGACCACGGCGATCACCAGCGCCACCAGCGGGTTGCCGAAGAACGACAGCAGCACGGACAGGGTCGAGCCGGCGGGCAGGGCGCTGGCGAAGGTCTTGCCGATCATCAACAGCAACGGCAGCAGGATGGTCAGCAGGGTCAGCCAGAAGTCCGGCAACACTCGCGCGCCACGGGCCTCGCAGCGTTCTTCGAGGAAGGCCGCCTGCCAGGGTTCGGCCCGGCTGCGCGCTACCAGGCGGATCCACAGCGGCCCGGCGACTATGGCGGTGGGCAGCCCGACGATCAGGCCGTAGAGGATCACCTTGCCGACGTCGGCCCCCAGCAAGTGGGTAATGGCCATGGCCGCGGGGTGGGGTGGCAGCATGCAGTGCACGCACATCAGCGACACCGCCAGCGGCACGCCGAGGTACAGCAGGTTGAGCCGGGTTTCCTTGGCCACCACGTACACCAGGGGAATCAGCAGGATATAGCCGACCTCGAAGAACACCGGGATGCCGGCGATGAACCCCACCAGCATCATCACCCAGGACGCGCGCTGCTCGCCCAGGGTGTTGAGCAAGGTCTGGGCGATGCGTTCGGCGCCCCCCGATTCCTCGAGCATCTTGCCGAGGATGCTGCCCAGCCCGATGATCGCGGCGAGAAACCCCAGGGTATCGCCCAGGCCCTTCTGGAAGGATTCGAGCATGGCATTCAAGGGCATCCCCGAGCCCATCCCGACCAGGCCGCAGGCGGCGATCAGCGCCAGAAAGGCATGCACCCTGAACCTGACAATCAACACCACGATCATCACGATCGCGGCCAACAACACCCACAGCAACGCGCTACTGCTTTGCATCGGCCAACCCTCTTATTGATTTTGTGACGGGGTCCGTCAAAGGACTTCGCGGGGCGAGAGTTAACTATCGGGCGCGCGGGGCTGACAAAAGATCATTGGTCAGCAGATGGGTGATGCTGGGTCAGGCGTGAGCACGGGTGTGGGAATGGGAGGGGCATGGCCGGTCTGTCCGGCCGTGGAAGCCCGGGTCACGGACGTGACCCGGTCGAGGGTTGTGAATCAGCCGGCGGTGCTTTCCGGCAGCCTGGCGATGACCTTGATCTCGAAGTCGAAGCCATACAGCCAGGTCACGCCCACGGCGGTCAGTGTCGGGTGCGGTGCTTTCCCCCAGAACTCCGGCACCACCTTCCAGATGGTTTCGAAGCGGGTTTCGGGATCGACGATAAACACGGTGACGTCGATCACCTCGTCGAAGGAGCTGCCGGCGGCCGCCAGGATCGCGTTGAGGTTGGTGAACGCGAGGCGCACCTGGGCCTCCAGGTCCGGCTCGGGCGCGCCATCGGCGTTGCTGCCGACCTGTCCCGAAACGAACAGGAAACCATTGGCGCGGATCGCCGGCGAGTAGCGGTTGCGCTGGTAAAGCGCCTGGCGTCCGGGCGGAAAAACCACGTCGCGCTGAGTCATGTGTTGCCTCCATCGATAAGGGTCGAAGCCGACCTGGAATGAACGATGAAGCCGACTCTAGGCACTTGCGCCTGGCCGATAAACGAGCAACCGTAGCCATCACTGTTTGTGAAATCCAAACAATCCAATGGTTAGCCGGGGTGGAAATGGACCGTTTTGATGCGATGCAGGCCTTTGCCCGGGTGGTGGAAGCGGGCAGCTTCACCAAGGCCGCCGACACGCTGCACATGAGCAAGACCAGCGTGACGCAACTGGTGCAGCAACTGGAGGCACGCTTGCGAGTCAAGTTGCTCAACCGCACCACGCGCCGGGTCCACCTGACAGCCGACGGCGCGGTGTATTACGAACGCGTGGTGCGCCTGCTGGCCGACCTCGACGATGCCGAGACCAGCCTGTCCAGCGCCTCGACACTACCCAGGGGACGCTTGCGGGTGGATGTGCCCAGCCCGCTGGCCAGCATGATCCTGGTGCCGGCGCTGCCCGGGTTTCACGCCCGCTACCCGGACATCCAGATCGACCTGGGTGTCAGCGACCGTATCGTCGATGTGCTCGGCGAGAATGTGGATTGTGTGGTGCGCGGCGGCGAGCTGACGGACCAGTCGCTGATGGCGCGACGGATCGGCGATCTCCAGCTGGGCGTGTATGCGGCGCCCAGCTACCTGGAGCGCCTCGGCACCCCCGCGCATCCGCGCGAGCTGGAAGACTCCTTGCATCGTATCGTCGGCTTTCTCTGGGCGCGCACCGGCAAGGCCTTGCCTTATGCCATGCGCGGCCACGGCGAGAGCCTGCAGATCAAGGGCCGCTACGTGCTGGCGGTCGACGATGGCAATGCCTACCTCGCCGCCGGCCTGGCGGGCCTGGGCGTGCTCTGGCTGCCGGACTACATGGCCAGGGGGCACCAGGAACGGGGCGAACTGGTGCGTCTGTTCGAGGACTGGCAGCTCGATCCGATGCCGATCTACGTGGCGTTCCCACCCAACCGGCATATCAGCATCAAGCTGCGGGTGTTCATCGACTGGGTCGCGGAACTGATGGCCCGGCATGCGCCGGTCGCCAGCCGAGCGGGGGCGTGAGGCGGTCGGCTGGATGAATTTTTTAGCCGGCCCCCCGAAACCCGCCGGAGCAGCTTTACTTGTGCAGGCAAGTCGCGCCTGTAGATGGCCGTTCGGCCGCCGCATTCTGCCCGGGACCGGCATTGCGAGAAGGACAGGGAATGTCGTTCACCCCCCTATACAACCCTTGTCGCCCCCCTGACATGAGCGCCTGCTGGAGCAGTCGTTTGCTGGCCAGTACCTCACCGCAGTCTGGTCGCGCCCGCGCCATCGCAGCCCGGGCGCCGCCTCTTTAAAGGAGTAAAGAAATGACTCAGTACGACAAGCAACTCAACAACCCCAAACAGCGTTCGCGGCAGGCACGCCTGGAAAGCACCGGCGCCGAGCGCCTCACGCTGGCCAACGCCGGGCCGATCCAGATGGGCTTCTGGGTGCCCAACCGGGTATGGGCCACGGCCAAGTTCCTGGTACCGCTGCGCGACCTGATCGCCGAGAAGAAAAAGGCCGGCACCCTGACGCCGATGCGCAAGGAAATCATCGAGTTCAAGACCTGGGTCACCCACAACAGCGTGTACCGCATGTGGATCAATTCGATGATCGAACAGTCGAACGCCTATGTGGCGACCCTGGACGAGGCGACCCAGGAGCAGATCAAGGACTCGGACGGCGATGTGCTGTGGATCGCCGGTTATGACAGCTTTTTCGAGATCCTCAACGAGATCATCAGCACCTCCCCGTCGTTCAACGCCACGGCCCAGGTCGGCACGCCGATGAACGCCTTCCTGGCGGTGTCGATGGGCACCGAGGCGGGTGTGGCAGTGTTCCATGACACGACCTTCAACCAGCAGTTCAAGAAGGTGCTCAACGCCTGGAATACCTTCCTCAAGAGCAGCGCTTCCCTCGACAAGCTGGATATCAACGACCCGGAAAAAGAGGGCTCGTGGATCTCCAAGGCGGCCTACGAGGCCGGGGTCTGGACGCAGATGGAGCATGACCCGAACCTGCCCGGCTACGGCTTCGATTCCTGGAACGCGTTTTTTATCCGCCAGTTCGTGCCGGGGGCGCGGCCGTTCAAGGGCCTCCCGGCCACCCAGGTCGATATCGGCTGCGAGACCACGCCCTGGCAGTACGAAAACGACCTGGCGTTCGAGACCGAGTTCTGGATCAAGGACGTCAATTACTCGCTGCTCGACCTGTTTGCCGGCCAGGATAAGTGGGCCAGCCTGTTCCAGGGCGGGCAGGCCTACCAGGGCTTTTTGTCGGCGACCCACTACCACCGCTGGAACGCTCCGCTCGATGGCAAACTGGTGCGTTCCTGGGTGCAGCCGGGCACCTATTTCGCCCAGCGTCCGGGGCAGGGCGAAGGCGAGGGCACCTGGGAGGGCACCGAGTCGCAGCCGTACCTGGGGCATGTCGCCGCCCGGGCGATCTTTGTCTTCGAGCACCCGGCCTGCGGTTATGTCGCGCTGATCTGCATCGGCATGGTCGAGGTCTCGACCTGTGTGATCGAGCCGCAGTTCATCGTCGACGAAGGCGCTGCGCCGGTGAACATCACCCGTGGCACCGAGATCGGGCATTTCGAGTTCGGCGGTTCGACCCACATGATGATCTTCCAGAAGGACCGGGTGCAGCTGGAGGACTGGGCGGTGAATGCGGTGGCGCATCAGAACGACCCGATACCGACGCCCTTGGGTAGCATTATCGCCACGGCGTTGCCGAAGGAGTGAGCCGCTGAGTACAAGCGACGGCGCGCTCGCGCCGTCGCCTTCATCTTTGTGTCAGCCGCTGGCCAGGACCAGGTACTTGCGAAACCACGCCAGCGTCCGGTCCCAGGCCAGGTTGGCGGCCGCCTCGTCGTAGCGCGGGGTCGAGTCGTTGTGAAATCCGTGGTTCACCCCGGGGTAGATATAGGCCTCGTAGGTCTTGCCCGCGGCTTTCAGCGCCTGCTCGTAGGCTGGCCAGCCTTCGTTGATGCGCGTGTCCAGTTCGGCGTAGTGCAGCAGCAGCGGGGCCTGGATCCGTTCGACTTCCGCGCTGTCCGGCTGGCGCCCGTAGAAGGGCACGGCCGCCGCCAGTTCCGGGTAGGCCACGGCCGCGGCATTGGCCACCCCACCGCCATAACAGAAGCCGGTGATGCCGACCTTGCCGGTGCTGGCGTCGTGCTCGAGCAGCCATTGGATGGCGGCGAAAAAGTCGTTCATCAGCTTTTCCGGATTGACCTTCTGTTGCAGCTCGCGGCCCTTGTCGTCGTTGCCGGGGTAGCCGCCGACCGACGTCAGGCCGTCGGGGGCGAGGGCGATGAAACCGGCCTTGGCCAGGCGCCGCGCGACGTCCTCGATATAGGGGTTGAGCCCGCGGTTTTCGTGGGCCACCACCACCGCCGGCAGCTTGCCTTCGGCTTTCGCCGGGCGCACCAGGTAACCCCGAACCTGTTCGTGGCCCTTGGGCGAGGGGTAGGTGATGTATTCGGCGACGATCTCCGGATCGGTGAACGACACCTGTTCGGCCAGGGCGTAGTTCGGCGTCAGGGCGGCGAGGGTGGCGCTGGCGGTCAGCCCGACCAGGGTGAAGGCCGCCGCCCGGTCGAGAAACTCGCGGCGGCTGATCTTGCCGTGGGCGTAGTAGTCGTAGAGTTCGAGCAACTCGGGGGCGAAGTCTTTGGCACTGAGACGTTCCATCGCGCGCTACCTCTTCAATCATGGGGGGCGTCCTGGTGCCGCACGGCCTGTGGGCGGGACAGGTTCGACCTGGGATTGAATCAGTAAAGCAAGCCTGGGACCAGGCAGCCAATGCGCAGGGCAAGCGTTGTGTTTGGGCGGGGTCTTGGCTAATCTCGCATAAACACGCAAGAACAGGCATAACCATGCAAAACCAGCATTCAGTCGCCGAGCTGCCCCATGTGCGCCGGCAGAAGATCCTGTTGCTGCTCGAACGCGACGGCAAGGTCATGGCGTCCGAGCTTGGCCAGCATTTCGCAGTCTCGGAAGACACCATCCGCCGCGACCTGGCGGAGCTGGCCGATGCCGGGCTGCTGCAGCGGGTCCACGGCGGCGCGCTGCCACGGCCCAAGGACACCGGCAAGGATGTGTTCACCCGCCTGGGCGAAAGCAGCGAGGTCAAGCGCCACCTGGCCAGGCTCGGCGCGCAGCGGGTGCAGGAAGGGCAGATCGTGATGTTCGACTCGGGCTCGACCACGCTGCTGATCGCCCAGTCCCTACCTGCCGATATCGGCATCACCGCGGTCACCGCTTCGCCGCTGATCGCTATCGCCATGGCCGAATACCCGCGCAGCCAGGTGATTCTCGCCGGCGGCCGGCTCAACCCGGCTACCCTGTCTGCCGGCGGCCACGAGGCGGTACGCCTGATCCAGGGCATCCGCGCCGATCTGCTGTTCACCGGGGTGTGCGCGATTCACCCGGAAGTCGGCATCACCTCGCAGCACTTCGACGAGGTGCCGGTGAAGCAGGCCTTGCTCGACAGCGCTTCGCAGGTGGTCGCGGTGACCACCGCCGACAAGCTCGGCGCGGTGGAACCCTTTGCCGTGGCGCCGTGCAATCGCCTGCATACGCTGATCACCGAGCAGCACCTGGCCTCGGGCAGCATCGAGGACTATCGGCGCCTGGGCATCGAGGTGGTGCAGGCGCCGGTGTGACGGCGGCGCCACTTCAGGGTACTTTCCCTGGCCATGAGCCTCGCCAACAGGACAGCGTGTCGCCATGAAACCGAGCTTCGAGCAGATCCCCACCACGGCCACCGCTTCCTGGTCGATGCTCGATCGGCGTTTGCCTGAGGCAATTCCCTTCGAATGGCACCACCACCCGGAATACGAACTGACCCTGACCCTCAACAGTCGCGGGCAGCGTTATATCAGCGGCGATGTGCGTGCCTATGACGACTGCGACCTGGTTCTGCTGGGGCCGAACGTGCCCCACAGCTGGAGTTCGCAGCAGCGGATCGATCCGCGCCAGCCCCATGTCGCCCTGGTGATCTGGTTTTCCGAAGCCTGGGCAACGTCCCTGGTCGAGCTGTTTCCAGAAATGGCCGGCCTGCGCCCCATGCTGGCCGCGGCCCGGGGGGCCGTGCAGTTCAGCGGCGAGGCTGCGCGGGAGTCGCGCCCGCTGATCGAGGCCATGGTCGCCCAGGATGAACCGACGCGGCTGGTGTCGTTGCTGGCCTTGTTGACCCGCCTGAGTCGCGACCCTGGCGCGGAGAAGATCCTGCCGGCCGCCGCCGGGCCGGTGGTGATCGAGGACGGGCGCCTGCAGCGGGTGCTGGAGCATATTCACGCTCATTACTGCGAAGCGCTGACCATCGCCGAGCTGGCGGGGCTGGCCTGTGTCAGCGTCTCGGCGTTTCACCGGATGTTCCGCCGCCATGCCCGGGCCACGCCCCTGGAATACATCGCCCGCCTGCGTATCGGCCGCGCCTGCGAGTTGCTGGTGCAAGGGCCGCAGACCCCGGTGACTCAGGTCGCCGAGGCGGTGGGCTATGGCTCGCTGGCCTTGTTCAATCGCCAGTTCAAGGCCCGGCAGGGCATGACGCCTTCGGCCTTTCGCCAGCGTCACCGCGCGCATTTCCAGTGACAGGATCCTGCTGTTGGAGGCGATAGAAACGCCATAATCGTATCGGTCGACGCGCCAAACCCTACTGCCCGCGGCCAGGGCCCTGGGGTTTCATGGCGGCAGTGCGGCGCCATGCCCGCGCAGCGCTTCTCCCGACCAGAACGACACAGGCCATGACGATGAATCCTTCCGCTGCCTTCCACTGCAAAACCCTGCCCGATAATTACCCTGAGCACATAGTGCGGATGAAGCGCGCCTTGCGCGCGCGGATCGGCGACGTGCAGTCGCTGTTCGCCGAGGTCAGCGCTTTTATCGAGCAGGAGATCGCCTCGATCGATGCCCACGGCGGCCATGCCTGGCCGGAGCTGGACTATGAGCAGATCGCCGCCGGCCGGGTCAGCGCCGAACAGCGCGCGGCGATCCACCGGCGCGGTTGTGTGGTGGTGCGCGGGCACTTTGCCCGGGAGACGGTCAGCGCTTGGGACCAGGACCTGTTGGGCTATCTTGCGCAGAATGACTTCGAGCGGATCTACCGTGGCCCGGTCGACCGTTTTTTCGGCAACCTGGAAGTCTCGCGGCCGCAGATTTTCCCGATCTACTGGTCGCGGGCGCAGATGCAGTTGCGCCAGCACGAGCGCATGGCCCGGGTGCAGGGTTTTCTCAACCGGCTGTGGAAGAGCGAGTCCCAGGGCCGGCAATGGTTCGACCCTGAGGTGAATGCGCTGTACCCCGACCGGGTCCGGCGCCGGCCGCCGGGTACCCGTTCCTCGGGCCTGGGCCCGCACACCGATTCCGGCGCCCTGGAGCGCTGGCTGCACCCGGCCTACCTGAAGGTCTTCGACAGCCTTTACCGCAATGACTTCGCGGCGTACGACCCCTGGGACGCGGCGCATCGCACCGAGGTCGACGAGTACGCCTACCGCGACACGGTGACCTGCTCGGTGTTCAGGACCTTCCAGGGCTGGACCGCGCTGTCGGACATGCGCGCCGACCAGGGCGTGCTGCACTGCGTGCCGATTCCCAAGGCCATGGCTTATCTGCTGTTGCGCCCGTTGCTCGACGACGTGCCGGAAGATCAGCTGTGCGGCGTGGCGCCGGGCCAGGTGTTGCCGGTCTCGACGCAATGGCATCCGTTGTTGATGCGGGCCCTGAGGCCGATCCCCGAGGTTCGCGCCGGTGACTCGGTGTGGTGGCATTGCGACCTGATCCACAGCGTGGCCGGGGTGGAGAACCAGCAGGGCTGGGGCAATGTGATGTACGTGCCGGCGGCGCCCATGTGTGCGAAAAACCGGCGTTACGCCAAGGCGGTGTATGGCGCTTTCGAGCGGGGCCTGTCGCCGCCGGACTTTCCCCGGGAGGACTATGAAAGCACCTGGCGGGGCCGGTTCAGTCCGCAGGAGCTGAACGCCATCGGCCGGCGCGGATTGGGGCGGGAGTGAGCCGTGGGCTGGCGGTGCTCAGGCCGAGGGCGGCGGTGTCTGCTGCTGAACGGCCCGATAACGCTCTTCAAAATCCTCGGCCAACTGCGCCAGGGTGATCTTGCCCAGGCGCTCGACGAGCAAGGCCTGGGCGGCGTCGAAGACTTCGCTGAGGGCGGTATTGACGGCCTGTTCCACCAGGCATTGCGGATGGTCGGTGGACAGGCCGATGGCGAAGATCGAACTGCTTCCCAGGGCCTGGTGGATGTCCAGCAGGGTCATGTCCGACAACGCCCGGGCCAGGCTCCAGCCGCCGCGATGACCCTTTTCCGAACGCACGTAGCCCTGCTCCTTGAGCAGCGCCATGGTGCGTCGCACCACCACCGGGTTGGTGCCCAGCATCTGGGCGATGGTCTCCGAGGTGGCGGGGCTGTCATGCCGGTCCATATGGATCAGCACATGCAGCATGCGCGATAGCCGGGTGTCGTTTCTCATCGGGCGCTCAGGGTTCCTGGAGGGGAGGCGAAGGCGGAGTATCGCTTGTAATGATAAAAGTTACGAGATCATTGACCTTGCTCTTTCAAGCAACTTACGATGTGACGAGATATTTTTTCGTCCCCTACCTTGTCTGGGAATGCCCACCATGGACTATCACGTGATCATCGTCGGCGGCAGCTACGCCGGTCTTTCCGCAGGCCTGCAGCTGGCCCGGGCGCGCCGCCGGGTGCTGGTGATCGATGCAGCCGAACGGCGCAACCGCTTTGCCGAAACCTCCCACGGTTTTCTCGGGCAGGACGGTCGCTCTCCCGCGGATATTGCCGACGAGGCCCGGGAGCAGTTGCTGGCCTACCCGACAGTGGAGTGGCTGGCGGACACCGCGATCGACGCCGGCCAGGACGCCGAGGGTTTCTGGCTGAGCACCCGCGGTGGCCAGCGCCACAGGGCCCAGCGGCTGATCCTGGCCACCGGGGTGGTCGATGAGCTGCCGGAGGTCGAAGGCCTGGCCGCGCGCTGGGGCAAAAGCGTGTTCCATTGCCCGTACTGCCACGGCTATGAGTTGGCCGGTGGGCCCATCGGCGTGCTGGCGACTTCGGAACTCTCGATGCACCAGGCGCTGATGCTGCCGGACTGGGGCCCGACCACCTTGTTCATCAATGACGCCTTTGCGCCGGACGCCGAGCAGCTGGCCAGCCTTGAACGGCGTGGCGTGCGGGTGGAGCGCGAGTCTGTGCGGCGCATCGCCGGCGACAAGGCCGAGGTGATCCTGGCCGATGGCCGGGCGATCGCGGTCGAGGGTTTGTTTGTCGTGCCACGTACCCGCCTGGCCAGCCCGCTGGCCGGGTTGCTGGGCTGTGAGTTCGAGGAGGGGCCGCTTGGCGCCTTTATCAAGACCGACGCGACCCGCGAGACCAGCGTGCCCGGGGTATTCGCCTGTGGCGACGCCGCGGCGGCATTCAGCTCGGTGGCCATCGCCGTGGGCGACGGGGCCAAGACTGGTGCGGGCACGCATCGCTCGCTGATATTCGGCCTGGCTCCAGTGTAAAAGGGCCGGGCAAAGGGCGCCGGGTTTACTCGACCCGGCGGAACACCAGGGCCTTCAAGCCGCTTTCGATATCGGTATCGGGAAACTCCGGCGGGTTGTCCAGGCGTTGCTCGAAGCGCAGGCCCGGGGCTTCGCGGGTAACCCCGTCGATCAGGAAGTCCGAGGCGACGGCCGGGTCGTTCATGCAGGCCAGTACGTAGCCATCGGCGGTGAGCAGTTCCGGCAGGCGGCGCAGCACCCGGGCATAGTCCTTGGTCAGCAGGAAGCTGCCTTTCTGGAAGGAGGGCGGGTCGATGATCACCAGGTCGTAGGGGCCGGCGTTCTTCACCTTGCTCCAGGACTTGAACAGGTCGTGGCCGAGAAAGCTCACCTGGCTCAGGTCATGGCCGTTGAGCCGGTGATTATCGCGGCCACGGCTCAGGGCCGGGCGCGACATGTCGAGGTTGACCACATGGGTCGCACCGCCCTCGATGGCCGCTACCGAGAAGCCGCAGGTGTAGGCGAACAGGTTCAGCACGCGCTTGCCCCGGGCATTGGCGCGCACCCAGTTGCGACCGTAGCGCATGTCGAGAAACAGGCCGTTGTTCTGCTTCTTGCCCAGGTCCACCCGATAACGCAGGCCTTCCTCGACCAGGGTCCATTCATCGATAGGCTCGCCCACCAGCCAGTCCACCGGGCTTTGCAGCTGATAGCGGTGTTGCAGCAACAGGGTATGGGCGCCACAGGCCTGCCACTCGGGCGAGGTGCTGATTGTCAGCAACAGTTGCTTGAGCGCCTCCAGCTGTTCCGGCTCCGGCTCCTTGAACAGCGCCACCAGCACCACACCCTGCAGCCAGTCGACGGTCAGTTGCTCCAGCCCCGGCCAGCAACGCCCGCGGCCATGGAACAGACGCCGGGTTTCCGCGGGAGCGCAGGCCAGGGCTGTCAGCAGGTGGTGGTGGAGGATGGAGAGGGCGTCGGGGTTCATCGAAGGAGGGCCGGCAATAAAAGGGCGGGCATTTTAAACAAAACTGACCCTGAGGACTTACAAAACCAAGGTCTAGCCGATTTTAAAGAGGTGCTACGGCTCAAAAGGTCATGGCAGGTGTTTCAGCCAAGTGCTTGTATCCACCCGGATGAGCATGCGGGGGCAGGCCTCTAAAAGTCTGGGTATGGGGGGCTTGAGGTTCAGTCAGTGGCGCGATGTTTTTCGTCAGTTCACGAAAGCCTACTTCAACAAACCAAGGTTTGGTGCCTTGTTGTTACTCTGGTTGGCACTGTTTTTTCAATAAGCCAGGAAACAGTTTTGGAGCGATTTTATTGTCAACAGAGATTGTTAAGTTGCTGGTGTTTAATTCGTCGCGGATAGTCGAGGTGCTGATCTTTATATTGTTTATGTAGGTGGCTAGCGTCTTGCCCAGGTACTTTCGTGAGACCTGCAATAGTCGTTCGGTTGCGTCTGGCTGCAGTTTTACTTCCAGTTTGATGAGGCCAGGGTTGATATTAGCCTCGTCTTTAACTGCTATTTTCAGCTCTTTGAAGTCGCAGGAAGAGTTGAACCTGATTTCGGCTTCCGATGTCGAGGCCATGCTTTGTGAAGCCAGGGAGAGGGTAAGTAGTAATGTCGAGATGCGAACTGTCGAGAACATGAATACCTCTTTTCAGTCGGAGTGATGGTATTTGGGATTGTTGTCTGCGCAGCAGCTTACTCTAAATCATGAGTGGGTTGTCAGCCTCTGGAATAAGCAGCCGAATAAAAATGGTGTGAGCTTATTCGCCCAGGGTTGAGGCTTGGTTGCCGGAGTTTTTACTGAGTTGGGCCCAACAGGCAGCTGTCTGGTTTCATTAGACCACTACGGATATGTTTGTTGGTGTCGAGGCTTGGGAGGGCGAGTTGTTAGAGGAGCGACAAAGAACCCGCATGATGGTCCTTGAAGTCCCTTCAACCAATGCCGCGTGGGGAGCGCGGCAAGTCAGTGGCCTGCACCCGTGCCGATGGCCGGGTGCCATGTCGAGCGGGGCTGCCGATCAGGTGTGGAGCAGGGCGATGGCAAAGGAAACCACGATCATGCAGGCGACCGCAAAATTGATATTCATGACGTACTTGTCCGAGGGTTTAAAAGTGGCGCCATTTTGCCGACATCGGGCGCAAATGAAAAATTCGCTTTCATGATTTGTATGATCGACAGGAGTGATGGCTGAGGGCGTCGTGCCACGGGGGATATCTACTACGGGCTCTGGTACCCGATCGTCATCGCGGTGATGACGGCGATCCTGGGCACCTTGTTCCTGCCGGAAACCAAGGATCGGGATATTCATCACGCCTGAAGGCGCTTACCCGTCCTCTCCCGGGGGGAGAGGACGTATTGCCAACGTCATGCCCTAAAAGCGCACCACAGGCATCCGGTCCAGGATTTTAAGTTGGTATCATTCAAGGGCTTAAAAACCGGGTAGAAGAACATGAATCGTCGTAAAAAAATCAAGCAGCTATTAGAGGCTCACGCCAAAAAGGCGAGTGCCAAGCTGGCACCGAAAAACAAGCCTAAATACATCAGCAAAGCTGACCGATTGAAGCTGGCTGCCGAGTCCAGTCCTGACTCGGTCATTTCTTCCGAGCGTTGATCTACGTGGGTTAAGTGCCAGCGTTATCCGCCGTGGAGGGGCCTGCGTATTACCTGTTCCGGGTTATGCGCCCTGCGGTACTAGCGACGGTTGCGATAGCGTTCGGTCAAGGACTGCACGAGGCTGACGTAGGATTGCGTCTCGGCGTAGGGAGGCACCCCGTTGTACTCGACCACGGACGCTTCGCCGGCGTTGTAACCTGCCAACGCCAGCATCTGGTTGCCGTTGAAGCGCTTGAGCAGCCAGGCCAGGTAGCGCACGCCGCCACGAATGTTCTGTCGTGCGTCGAACGGATCGTCCACAGCGAAGCGCTCGGCGGTGGCGGGCATCAACTGCATCAGCCCCTGGGCGCCTGCTTCGGAAATAGCGTTGGGGCGAAACGCCGATTCGGCATGTATCACTGCGCGGACCAGTGCCCTGTCGACACCATAATGATCCGAAGCAGCTTCGATCTCCCGTCGATAGGAATGAGTGTCCAGGCGCAGTGAGGCGACCTTGAAGTCCTTTGGCGCCATGCACAGATAGCAGCCCTTGATGTAATAGAGCTCAAGGACATCGACCCGCGCGGAAATCCCGACGGGGCGCCGGCTCACATATTGACGAATACCCCTGTGAATGAAGGTGTACACCAGAATCCGCACCGCGCCTGAGTCGTTCTCTCGCACAAGTCGTGGCCGGGCCAATGCCTTGGCGCCGACACCGGCGTGCGCCATGCCATTCAGGCGAGTGCAGCGGGCGCTGGGGATGGCTTGGCTGGTGTAGCTGACGGCTCCGTCCCTGGCTTGGCACTTGAACATGGCGCTGGCGCACAGTGGAGCGACCAGCAAGGCCAGCCCGATGCCGCCAAGAAGGCTCTTGCGAGCCCATCGCCATGCTCTGGAACTCATCACATCGCTCCGCGCTGCAGGCGCCGATTAGGCCTGGGGAAGCCTGGCCCGGGAGCTGTCTTTGGAGGGCCTGCTCTGGGTGACCCGCCTTTTGTTCTGATAGTTATACCCCTTGCAACCGGCCTTGGAACTTGCGTTGACGTACGGGCTGCTCAAGCAGCCTCACAGCTCCGCCCGTCAAACTGTCCGCATCATGTCAGCCTGGCAATGGACCCTGCAGGCAATGCTCGGTCCGTCTCCAGCACAGTCAGTTGTTCAATGATCCGATCACACTCATTCTTAGAAGTCTCTCGGTCGGTGATCGAGTAGGGCTGGGCGTTAACCCACACTCTTATCAGCTCAAGCGAAGATGGCTCAGCAGGGCTACGGTGAAGCTGCTGAAGGAGAAACCCTGCCTGGGTCCATTTGGGCATCAGTTCAAGGAGTGTCTGGCGTCGAGAGGGTGACAGCGTTATCCAAAGGGCTTCAATCTGATGGGTAAACGACGATTCGATGATATTCCAAGGCTGAGGGCGCAAGCCTTGGACACCCGCCTCAAAGACAGACCGGGACGGATCTGCGATTGCTGCTATTAGTAGTGCATGTCTGCTACCGCCCTCGATATCCAGAACGAGCGAACGAACTGCACTGTTGTTTTGAACCAGAGCTGCTTCTAACCAACCTTGAGGGATTCGTACGCCCAGGTGTTTTGCCAGCCCGAGCACGCCCAGCCACTGGGCTTTTGTACTAGGTATTTCGCCAGCCAGACGCACCTGAAGTACCTGCGATGGGTCGACGCCATGTTGCTTGGCTGCCCATAGCGCAGTCGACCTGGTTGCTGGCGATGGGTCCGTCAAAAAATCTTTGATCAGTTGTGTATGGCACGTTTGCGATCGGATGGCTTCTAGAAACGACAGTCTCCTGAGAATGCTGCTGTTGCTGCTGAGTCCGAATGCGATGGCCTTTTGAGCCGACGCTTGCGGAAGCTCCATTGCTTTGCCAAGCGCTAACCGACGCACACTGAAATCTACGTGGTGAAGGCTCGTTATCAGAAACGCCTCCAGTTCATCTTCAACCTTTGTCCGAGCGAGTACCCTGAAGAGCAACCTCGCGCAGGAGCCTCGGCTGGCTTCGAAGGCTGCCGTGCTTTGAGCGAGGCATTCAGGCGTTGCTAGCAGCGCTTCGAGTTTATTGAGCGTCACTCCATGGTCTTCGCGCCGGCGATGTTCAAGGGCAAGAATGGCGAAAAGCTGGGCGATCAGCGCAGCGGCGTACCTTGGCGTCAGGTAGTCTTCGAAAGCGTCTCTGGCGACCTCGCGAACCTGAGGTACCCAGTCGTTGAGCCGCACGATAATAGCCGCCAGCCGTTCGGTCGACTGAGACGATCTGAGTAGCCGTAAGCCGGCCTCCCGGTCGAATCCATCCCAGGAGGTAACAAGCGACTGCCAATCACGTGTAGGTGAGGTCTCTACGGGATCTGGCGGGAGTGTGGTGCGAGCGGACGCTAGTGTTTTGCCGGTGATTCTTTGCAGCCAATTTTTCCACATGAAGCTGTCTATCCTTGAAATCCGAACATTGGCGTGGGGTATAGCATGTCCGTAACCGTAGTTGTTTTGGAACGCACGGACTCTCTCGCGACTGGGTTGCATCTGTGAGTGCTGCCTCTGGTCGCTTTCGCCATACTACCGAACAGCCCAAGCGCCTGCGGCATCCCCAGGCAGGCGGCCGAGAGAGGTCTGTCATGGGGGAGGTGCTAGATCCGAAAAAATGGGGTGACGTCCATATACGGACATTGAGCTTACGGAGTTGCCTTGAATGTTGTGCTACGCCTGTAAACGGCCAGGCTGCTCGATGTAGCGATAATCAAGGTTTGGCCAGTATAGGAGAATCCGAAAGCTCTCAGCTCGAGTTCAATCGCCAGTTTGTGAAAGACACTGGCCTGTTTGTATCGGGCGCCATGCAGCCACGAACCCGGCTCTATCAGAAGTAGTGGATGTGTTGTCAGCTTGGCCAGGCACTTCGAAAGCCTAGGCGTTTCGGCTGGCGCAGGAGGAGTCGCGGTGGCTTGTGAGTGGCAGCAATCGACCCAGGGCCGTCGCTCGCTGCTAGCGCAAGCCAACCCTATCTGATGATTGCGCACGATCACCTCTGCGCGAAGCAAACCTACAAAGCTTGCGACAGCGAGAGTGGCGGGCGGGCAAACGGAGGGTGCACTACTTGATCTGCACAATGACCGGTCCTTCCGTCACGATCGGCGGGTCGGCGTGGATATTCGAGGCATTTTTCTGAATCCAGTCGCGCGCGACTTTCAAGCTCGCATCGGTACCGGTCTTGTCCGTGCAAACCGTCACGGATGTACCGCCATCACCGGTATTCAGCAGTGTGTAGCTGATGAGGCCAGGCACCGTCCGCAGGGCCGCTTCGACGTCGGCGTTGCGCTCTTCCAGAAGCTTGAAAAGCTGCTTTGCTCCAGTACCCAGGTAGGTTCGTATAACCGCATACATGATCGTCTCCTTGGGGAGTACGTCTTGATGTCAATCCAGATCCGCTGATAGCCGTTATCACTCAGGTTTCAGTCCGCCCTGATTTATTAAGCTTAGCCACGCGTCGGCGCCAGGCGAAAGGCAACGACCACTGGCCACTTTTGGCCGTTTGCGGCCCATTGGAAAAGACCAATCATCGACCTGCCCCAGTCGTTCGCAGGGAGCGTTAACCGTTCGATGACGCGCCTGCCATGGCGCGTTTACCGGGTGTCTGGCGGTCGAGGAGGCGGACCTTTTTACACAGTGGGCACAGGTGGTTTTCCCGCCGATTCGCCCACGTCCGGCGCCGGGCCTGTAAACTGGCGCGCCAAAGCCGTTGCCCCGCGAGGCGCCGGCCATCCTTTATCACCTCGAACAAGAGAGCCCCATGGCCAACCACGATATCGACTTCATTCCCGATCCCGACGCGGACTCCATCTCCTCCGACGTCGCCGGTTTCGCTGGCATCCTGGTTTCCACCCAGATTCCCACCCGCGCCGACGGCAGCCTGGAACTGGGCGGCATCACCGAGCAGAGCGAGTGCACCCTGCAGGCACTCAAGGTGGCGCTGGAAAAGGCCGGCAGTTCCATGGACCGGGTTATGCACCTGACCATCTACCTCACCGACATGGCCGACCGCGCCGCGTTCAACGCGGTCTACCAGCGCTTCTTCGCCAAGCCCTGGCCGGTGCGCGCCGCCGTTGGCGTGGCGTCCCTGGCGGTCGAAGGCATGCGCGTGGAAGTCACCGCGATGGCGGCCAAGGCCTGACTTCCGGCCTGTGTCCGGTGGTGCCGCTCGGCGAGTGGGCGCCATCGGGCAGTACACGGGTGCCGGTCAGGCGTTTCGCCGCTACAATGCGCGCCTCGACCGTGACAAGCCTGACTAAAAAAATATGTCCTTGCCCAAGCATCACCTGGAATTGCTCAGCCCTGCCCGCGATGTAGCCATCGCCCGCGAGGCCATCCTGCATGGCGCCGACGCCGTGTACATCGGCGGCCCGAGCTTCGGCGCGCGCCACAACGCCTGCAACGAGGTGAGTGAAATCGCCGAGCTGGTGGAGTTCGCCCGGCGCTACCACGCGCGGATTTTCACCACCATCAACACCATCCTCCACGACAACGAGCTGGAGCCGGCGCGCAAGCTGATCCACCAGCTGTACGACGCGGGCGTCGATGCGTTGATCGTCCAGGACCTGGGCGTGATGGAGCTGGACATTCCGCCGATCGAGCTGCACGCCAGCACCCAGACCGACATCCGCACCCTGGCGCGAGCCAAGTTCCTCGACCAGGCCGGTTTCTCGCAACTGGTCCTGGCCCGTGAGCTGAACCTGCAGGAAATCCGTGCCATCGCCGACGAAACCGACGCGGCGATCGAGTTCTTCATCCACGGTGCGCTGTGCGTGGCCTTCTCCGGCCAGTGCAACATCTCCCACGCGCAGACCGGCCGCAGCGCCAACCGTGGCGACTGTTCCCAGGCCTGCCGCCTGCCGTACACCCTCAAGGACGAAAAGGGCGGCGTGATCGCCTACGAGAAGCACCTGCTGTCGATGAAGGACAACAACCAGAGCGCCAACATCCGCGCCCTGGTGGAAGCCGGCGTGCGCTCGTTCAAGATCGAAGGGCGCTACAAGGACATGGGCTATGTGAAGAACATCACCGCCTACTACCGTCAGCGCCTGGACGACGTGCTCGAAGACCGTATCGATCTGGCTCGCGCTTCCAGCGGCCGCACCGCGCATTTCTTCCTGCCCGACCCGGAAAAGACCTTCCACCGCGGCAGCACCGATTATTTCGTCACGGATCGCAAGATCGACATCGGCGCCTTCGACTCGCCGACCTTCACCGGCCTGCCCGTGGGCGTGGTGGAGAAAGTCGCCAAGCGCGACCTGCAAGTGGTGACCCATGAGCCGCTGTCCAACGGTGACGGCCTCAACGTGCTGGTCAAGCGCGAAGTGGTGGGTTTCCGCGCCAACATCGCCGAGCCCAAGGGCGAGTTCGAAGAGGACGGCGAGAAACGCTATCGCTATCGCGTCGAGCCCAACGAGATGCCGGAAGGCCTTTACAAGCTGCGGCCGAACCACCCGCTGAACCGCAACCTCGATCACAACTGGCAACAGGCCCTGCAGAAGACTTCCGCCGAACGTCGCGTGGCCCTGAGCTGGGTCGCGCGCCTGCGTGAAGAGCAGCTGGAAGTGACCGCGACCAGTGAAGAGGGGATCAGCGCCAGCGTGACCCTGAACGGCCCGTTCGGCGTCGCCAACAAGCCGGAACAGGCGCTGGAGCAACTGCAGGACCTGCTCGGCCAGCTCGGCACCACGCAGTACCACGCCATCGACATCAAACTCGATGCGCCGCAGGCTTACTTCATCCCCAACTCCCAGCTCAAGGCGTTGCGCCGTGAGGTGATCGAAGCCTTGACCGCCGAGCGGATCGCCGCCCACCCGCGTGGCAGCCGCAAGGCCGAGACCACGCCGCCGCCGGTGTACCCGGAGTCGCACCTGTCGTTCCTGGCCAACGTCTACAACCAGAAGGCCCGCGACTTCTATCACCGTCATGGCGTGAAGCTGATCGACGCGGCCTACGAGGCGCACGAAGAGGCCGGTGAAGTGCCGGTGATGATCACCAAGCACTGCCTGCGTTTCTCCTTCAACCTGTGCCCGAAACAGGCCAAGGGCGTGACCGGCGTGCGTACCAAGGTGGCGCCGATGCAGCTGATTCACGGTGACGAAGTGCTGACCCTGAAGTTCGACTGCAAGCCGTGCGAGATGCACATCATCGGCAAGATGAAAGGCCACATCCTCAACATGCCGCAACCGGGCAGCGTGGTCGGCCATATCAGTCCCGAAGACCTGCTCAAGACCATCCCCCGCGCTCCGCACTGAGTGGGTGGGCGGGCGCGTCGCCATGGCGTCGCGCTTGCCCGCTCGGTCACACGCTGGCTGTCGCGCATCAACGCCATTGTCGACCTGGGTCGGCAATGGCGTTCTTGTCTCAGGTTATGTTCCTGCTTGTTTCAACGCGCCGCAGCTTCCTCGGCACGCAACTGAACGCTCATGTCGTCGCAACTTTGCGACCAGTCCTTCAGCCACTGTGGCAGCTCGGGCGATTGGTCCAGGCCCAGCTCGTGGACGAACTCGCCGGGGGCGATGGTGCCTTTGGCCGAGCGGAACAGCCCGCGCATCACCACCACGCCTGTGACTCGGCCTTTGCTCACGAAGCGGTGCTCCATAAAGCTCCATTTCTCGTCCCAGCCGAGGATCCGGCTGTGGACCTCGAAGGCTTCGAACAGCTTGAGTTCACGGCGGAACTTGCCCCACACATCACCGACGATCGGCACCGCCCTGTGGCGCAGGGCCACGCGGTAGGCGCCGCTGCGCAGGACGAAGTCCATGCGCCCGAGGTCGGCCAGGGTGAAGTAGCGGCCATTGGTGACGTGCAGGTTGAGGTCGAGGTCGAGCGGCCAGACGCGCATGCGCACGACGGTGGTGGCCAGACCTTCGACCGGCTTGCGCCACGGACGACGAAACAGCATGAGCAGCATGCGGAACCAGAGATTCATGAATACACCGAGGATTGAAAGGATGGCCGCACTTTAGGGGAGGGGAATCGGCTAAGGTAGGTGCGCAAATGACTTTTTTCATGCGAAAAGCGCAACGGAATCCACTAATGCACGTCACCTTGCTCCTGGCCGATCACTGTTCCGCCGCCAGCGCCACCCTGGCCCTGGAAGTGTTGAGCGCCGCCAACCTGTTCGCCGAGACCGCCAACGCGCCGTTCGAGGTGGTGGTCGCCTCGCTGGATGGCGCCGATGTCGATGCCTGGGGCGGGCAGGCGCTGCGGGTGCAGCAGTCCGTGGCCGAGATCGCCCGGACCGACCTGGTGCTGATCCCCGGTTTTCTCTTCACCTTGAAGGAGGCCTTGCCGGCATTTGCCGGCTATGGGCCCTGGCTGCGACAACAGCACGCCCGGGGAGCGGTGCTGGCATCGATGTGCACGGCCACCTTCCTGCTGGCCGAAGCCGGCCTGCTGAAGGGCGCCCGCGCCACCACCCACTGGGCTTTCGCCGAGCTGTTCCGGCGCCGCTACGCCGGGGTCGAGCTGGACGAAGGGCAGCTTCTCTGCGAAGACGATCGCCTGATCACCAGTGGTGGCGCGAGCGCGGCCATGGACCTGCTGCTGCACCTGGTGCGGCGCTTCGCCTCTTTGGAGCTGGCGCAGAAATGCGGCAAGTACCTGCTGATCGACAAGGTGCGCAGCGAGCAGTCGGTGTATGTCATGTGGTCATTGCCGAAGAGCCATGGGGATGGCGAGATCCTGCGGGTGCAGGACTGGCTGGAGGAACACTTCGACCAGCCGCTGCTGATCGACGACACGGCCCGGCGCTTCGGCTTCGGCGCCAGGAACTTCAAGCGCCGTTTCAAGGAAGCCACCGGCTACACGCCGCTGGCCTATCTGCAGACGTTGCGCCTGGAGAAGGCCAAGGAACTGCTGGAGTCCACGCGCATGACCCTGGACAGCATCACCTACAAGGTGGGCTACGAAGACAGCAACTCGTTTCGCCGGCTGTTCCAGCAACGGGTCGGCCTGTTGCCGGCGGCTTACCGCAAGAAGTTCCAGGCCGCTGGCTGAGTGCCGATGACCAGCGCAAAAAAACGGGCAGGGCAGCGGGCTTGCCTGCCCGCTACCCTGCCCGGGTTGTAAGCACACCCCTAGAGCGTCTGCCTGTCCCAGCCTCCGCCCATGGCCCGGAACAGGTCCACCAGGGCGATCTGCCGCTGGGTGCTGATGCGGATCAGCGTGGACTGGTCGTTGAAGGCGCTGCGCTGGGCGTCCAGGTAGCGCAGGTGATCGTCCAGGCCGCTGTCGTAGCGGGCCTTGGCCAGCTCCAGGGTGGCCTGGCTGGTGCGGGTCAGGCCCTGGCGCGCCGCCTCCTCGCGGCGCAGGGTGTCGCTGGCGGCGAGGGCATCGGCGACTTCGCGGAAGGCCTGTTGCAGGGTGCCTTCGTAGGCGGCCACAGCGCTGTCCTTGCGCACCTCGGCCAGGTCCAGGCTGGCCCGGTTGCGCCCGCCGGCGAAGATCGGGATCGACACCGAAGGCAGGAACGACCAGGACCGCGAACCGCCGTCGAACAGCCCGGACATCTCGCTGCTGGAGGTGCCCAGGCTGCCGCTCAGGGTGATCCGCGGAAAGAACGCCGCCCGCGCCGCGCCGATATCGGCGTGGCGAGCCTTGAGCCGATGCTCGCTGGCCAGCACGTCCGGACGCCGGGCGAGCAGCTCGGACGGCGTCCCGGGCAGCATGTCCTGCACCAGCAACAGTTCGTCACGTGGTTGGGCGGGCAGGGCGCGCAGCGCGTCCGGCGTGCCCACCAGCAGGGTCAGGGCATTGTGCGCCAGGCGCAGCTGGCGGTCGGTGTTTTCCAGATCGGCCCGGGATTGCTCCACCAGGCCCTGGGCCTCCTGATAATCCAGGGCCGTGGCGGTGCCGATGGTGCGCCGCTGGCCGATCAGTTCCAGGGACTGTTCGCGGCTGCGCAGGGTGTCCCGGGTCAGGGCCAGCTGGCGCTGGGCACCGTCCCAGGTCAGGTAGGCCTGGATCACCTCGGAGATCAGCGCCAGCTGGCTGGCGCGGGTGGCTTCCGCGGTGGCCAGGTATTGCTCCAGGGCGGCGTCCGACAGGTTGCGCACACGGCCGAACAGGTCGATCTCGTACTCCGGCAGGCTCAGCCCCACCTGATAGGTACTGGACACCCCGGCCGTCTGGCTGGACGACAGGTCGGCTGGCAGGCGCTGGCGGTTGCCCGAGCCGCTGGCGTTCAGCCCTGGCAGACGGTCGGCGCGCTGGATGCGGTATTGCGCCCGGGCCGCCTCGATATCCAGCAGCGCCTGGCGCAGCGAGCGGTTGTTGGCCAGGGCGCTGTCCACCAGCACCCGCAGGTCGGGATCGAGGACGAAGGCTTGCCACTGCGGTAGCTCCTTCGGCGTCGCGGCCTGGCCTTCCCAGGTCGCGGCGATCGGCGCCGGCGGACGCTCGTAGCGCGGCGCCAGGGAACAGCCGGCCAACAGCAGGGCCAGGGGCAGGGCGGCGTAGATCAGGGGGTTGGATTTCATGCCGGTCATTCCTCGGTCCGCGCGGGTTGCAGGTCATCGTTGCTCGTCGTGGGTTCGCGGCGCAGCAGCGACAGCACCCAGACAAAGAAGATCGGGACGAAGATCACCCCCAGCAGGGTGGCGCTGAGCATGCCGCCGATCACCCCGGTGCCGATGGCGCGCTGGCTGGCCGCACCGGCGCCGGTGGCCAGGGCCAGCGGCACCACGCCGAGGATGAACGCCAGGGAGGTCATGACGATCGGCCTAAAGCGCAGGCGCGCCGCCTTGAGGGCCGCGTCCCGCAGGCTATAGCCTTCGGCCCAGAGGTCCTTGGCGAACTCGACGATCAGGATCGCGTTCTTCGCTGCCAGGCCGATGATGGTGATCAGGCCGACCTTGAAGTACACGTCGTTGGGCATGCCGACGGCGGTCACCGCCAGCACCGAGCCGAGGGCGCCCACCGGCACGATCAGCATCACCACCAGGGGAATGGTCCAGCTCTCGTACAGCGCCACCAGCAGCAGGAACACCACCACGAAGGCCAGGGCGAAGAGTTGCAGGGCCTGGCCGCTGGCGATCTTTTCCTGGTACGACAGGCCGGTCCATTCGTAGCCGATGCCGGCCGGCAACTTGGCCGCCAGGCGTTCGATCTCGGCCATGGCCTCGCCGGTGCTGACCCCGGGCATGGCATCGCCGGAGATGCGGATGGTCGGGTAGCCGTTGTAGCGGGCGATCTGCACCGGGCCTTCTTCCCAGTGGGTGGAGACAAAGGCGCTCAGGGGCACCAGGGCGCCGCTGCTGTTGGGGATATAGAGCTTGAGCACGCTTTCCGGGGTCATGCGCTGGCTCTGGTCGGCCTGCACCACCACCCGTTGCTGGCGTCCGGCGTTGGCGAAGTCGTTGATCACCGCCGAGCCGAAGGCGGTGGACAGGGCGTTGTTGATCGCGTCGAACCCCACCCCCAGGGCCTGGGCCTTGTCCCGGTCGATATCCAGGCGCAGCTGTGGCGCCTCGGCCAGGCCTTCCATCATCGCGTAGAGGATCTTCGGGTTGCCGTAGGTTTCGCCGAGTAACTGGTCGCGTGCCGCCAGCAGGGCCTCGCGCCCCAGGCCGCCACGGTCCTGCAGGCGCAGGGAGAAACCGCCGGAGTTGCCCATGCCGTCGATTGGCGGCGGACTGACGGCCATCACCGTACCGTCGTCGGGGCTGGCGAAGCGCTGGTTGACCTGGGCGGTTTCCGCCTCGGCCGACTGCTCGGCGCCGCGTTGCGACCAGTCCGTCAGGGTCGGGAAAGCCAGGGCGGCGTTCTCGCCCTGCCCGGAGAAGCTGAACCCCAGTACCAGGAAGGTGTTGGCCACGGCCTCGCGGGAGGCGAGGAACTGCTCCAGCTGCTGGCCGGTGGCCGAGGCGCGCTCGCGGGAGGCGCCCGGTGGCAGCTGCACGTCGACGATCATGTAGCCCTGGTCTTCCACGGGCACGAAGGACTCGGGCAGGCGCAGGTAGACGAAGCCCAGCAGCATCACCACGCCCAGGTAGACCAGCATGTAGCGCCCGGCGCGTCGCACCAGGTGGCTGTTCAAGGCGCTGTAGCGCTCGGTCAGGCGGCCGAACAGGCGGTTGAAGGCACCGAAGAAGCCGCGTTTCTCATGGTGCCCCGGGGCCACCGGCTTGAGCAGGGTGGCGCACAGCGCCGGGGTGAAGGTCAGCGCGAGGAAGCCAGAGAAGAGGATCGACACCGCCAGCGACAGCGAGAACTGCTGGTAGATGACCCCCACCGAGCCGGCCATGAACGCCAGCGGCATGAACACCGCCGACAGCACCAGGGTGATGCCGATGATCGCCCCCGAGACCTGGCCCATGGCCTTGACGGTGGCCGCCGCCGGGGACAGGCCTTCCTCGGCCATGATCCGCTCGACGTTCTCCACCACCACAATGGCGTCGTCCACCAGGATGCCGATGGCCAGCACCATGCCGAACATGGTCATCATGTTCACCGAGAAGCCCAGCAGGTACATCACCGTTAGCGTACCGGCCAGGCACACCGGCACCACGATGCTGGGGATCAGGGTGTAGCGCAGGTTCTGCAGGAACAGGAACATCACCAGGAACACCAGGACCATGGCTTCGATCAGGGTGTGGATGACCTTTTCGATGGCCACGTCGACGAAACGCGAGGTGTCATAGGGCACGGAGTACTGGACGTTCTCCGGGAAGTTCACCGACAGCTCGTGCAGGCGCTCCTTGACCGCGCTGGCGGTCTTGATCGCGTTGGCCCCCGGCGACAGCTGGATGGCCGCGCCCACCGCCGGTTTGCCGTTGAGGCGGGTGGTGAAGTTGTAGTCCTGGCTGCCGACCTGGATCCGCGCCACGTCGCCCAGGGTGACCTTGGAGCCGTCCTGGTTGGCGCGCAGCACGATGCGCGCGAATTCCTCGGGGTTGTCCAGGGTGCCCTTGACCGCCAGGGTGGCAGTCAGCTCCTGGCCGACCGCGCCCGGGGCGCTGCCGAAACTGCCCGCCGGGACTTGCACGTTCTGCGCGCGGATGGCGTTGCCGATGTCCTCGATGGACAGGCCGTAGCCCACCAGGCCATGCGGGTCGATCCAGACCCGCATGGCCGCTTCCGAGGCGAAGAACTGCAGCTTGCCCACGCCTTCGACCCGGCGGATCTCGTTGTTGACGTTACGCGCGGCGTAGTCGGCCAGCAGGGTGGTGTCCTGCTCCCGGGCGCCTTCCTTGTAGCTCAGGGCGTAGATCATCAGGAAGCCGGCGCTGGTCTGTTCGACCTGGACGCCTTGGCTGAGTACGGCCTGGGGCAGGCGCGCCTCGGCCTTCTTCAGGCGGTTCTGCACCTCCACCTGGGCCATGTCCGGCTGGACGCCCGGCTCGAAGGTGACGACGATTTCGGCGACGCCGTTGGAATTGCTGGTGGAGTCGAAATACAACAGGCCCTTGGCGCCGTTGAGCTCCTCCTCGATCACGCTGGTGACCGAATCCACCAGCACCTTCGCCGAAGCGCCGGGGTAGGTGGCGGTGATGCTGATCTGCGGCGGCGCCACGCTGGGGTATTGGGCCACTGGCAGGGCGGGGATCACCAGCAGGCCGGCCAGGGAAATGAATAAGGCGACGACCCAGGCGAACTTGGGCCGTTTGATAAAGAACAGAGACATGGTGTGTCCTCGAACGCAGGGCCGGGCTTACTGGCGGGCTGCCTGCTGCTGCGCGGGTTGCGGATCGGGCTGTTGAATGGCGACCTTGTCGCCGGGGTTGAGGCCGCTCATGCCGCCGACTATGACCTTGTCGCCGCTTTCCAGGCCCTGGGTGATCTGCCAGC
The DNA here is from genome assembly GCF_017349775.1 of Pseudomonas sp. GW460-12-10-14-TSB1. NCBI lineage: Bacteria > Pseudomonadati > Pseudomonadota > Gammaproteobacteria > Pseudomonadales > Pseudomonadaceae > Pseudomonas > Pseudomonas sp. GW460-12-10-14-TSB1. The sequence goes on along the minus strand of NZ_JACNAC010000033.1, from coordinate 28,085 downwards.
GCTTGTCCTGCATGACGCCGGTCTGCACCGGGCGCTGGGCGACGCTGTCGCTGGCGTCCACCACCAGCACCCGGGCCTGGCCGTCGCTGCCGCGCTGCACCGCGCGTTGCGGCACCAACAGGGCCTGGCGGTCGGTACCCTGGGGTACCTTCACTCGCACGTACATGCCCGGCAGCAGGGTGCCTTCGGGGTTGTCGAAGCGCCCGCGCAGGGACACCTGGCCGGTGCCGCGGTCCACCGAGACGTCGGAGAACAGCAGTTCGCCCTGGCTCTGGAACTCAGTGCCCTCGACCTGGATCGACAGTCGCGACTCCTCGCCGGCGGACAGGCTGCCTTGCTTGAGCGCTTCGCGCAGGCGCAGGGCCTCGGCCACCGGCTGGGTGAAGTCGGCGTAGATCGGGTCCAGTTGCTGGATGCGCGCCATCAGGGTCACTTCGCCCTGGCCCACCAGGGCGCCCTCGGTGACCAGGGCCCGGCCGATGCGCCCGGAGATCGGCGCGCGGACCGTGGCGTAACCCAGGTTGAGGCGGGCGGTTTCCACATCGGCGCGGGCCGACTGGCGAGCGGCCTGGCTGCTCTGCAGGGCGGAGCGGGCGGTGTCGAGGTCCTGCTGGCTGACCGCTTCGACTTTCGCCAGTTGTTCATAACGCTTGAGCCGGGCCTGGGTCTCGCTCTGTTGCGCCTCGATCCGCGCCAGCTCGCCCTGGGCGCGGGACAGCGCGGCCTTGAGCGGCGCCGGGTCGATCTGGAACAGCAGGTCGCCGGCCTTCACGTCCGCGCCTTCCTCGAAGTGGCGCTGGATCACGATACCGGCCACCCGCGCCCGCACTTCGGCGACTCGCACCGGCTCGATACGGCCGGGCAGTTCGCTGCTCAGGGCCAGGGTTTCGGGGAGCACGGTCAGGGTCTCGACCTGCCTGGGCGCACTCTGTTGCGCTCCGGGCTGCTCGCCATTACCGCAGCCGGCCATGCCCATCAGGGCCACCGCTGCCAAGCTCAATACACGCAGTTCGCGCAACGCATTCATGTTTCACCTGAAGGCTGGTTCTGGAAAGGCGCGAATAATATCTATAAGATTCTTATGAGGCAAATTTGTCTCAAATGATTCTTTTCTGTTAAAAAGTGTCAACTCCCTTGAGCTTGTAGGGATTTTCTGCACAATGCGTGCGTTCTTCCTGCCCAGAATGAGTCTGCCTTTATGTCTTCGCCCGCTTCCGACGAAAAACTCCTCAAGGCGCTGGCCGTGGCCATCGTCGACCATCCGTGGGGGACACTGAAGGAACTGGCCGAGGCGGCGGGGGTGAGCAAGGCTACCCTGCATCGGTTCTGCGGCACCCGGGACAACCTGATCGAGATGCTGATGAGCCACACTTGCGAGGTGATGAAGCAGATCATCGAGACCGCGGACCTGCACCAGGCCGCTCCGGCGGTGGCCCTGCGCAATCTGATCCAGTTGAATCTGGCGCAGCGCGAGCTGCTGCTGTTCATGGTCTTCCAGTACCGCCCGGACACCATGGCGCCGAACGCCGAGGGTAATCGCTGGCAGCCATGCATCGACGCCCTGGACGCTTTCTTCCTGCGGGCGCAGCAAGAGGGGTACTTGCGCATCGACGTCAGTGCGCCGGTGTTGAGCGATCTGTTCATGACCCTGATCTGCGGCATCGTCGATTCCGAGCGCCTGGGTCGCGCGGCTCCAGCAGGATCGGCTTTGGTCCTGGAACAGATGTTCCTGCATGGCGCGGCAACGCCGTCGTCCTGATTCCCGGCGTGTCGCCGGCGCTGCTTGGCGAAATGCCCTGCGGCCAGCACAATCCCCTGCGTCAGAGATTCGGGCCGGTCAGTGGCTCGAGTCTCATCCTCCACGGGTTTCGCCATGCCGGTACTGCACGACCAATATCAACCCCAGGACCCGGACCGGATCGACCGGCCGCTGTATGCGCTGCGGATCTCCATGCAGGCCACGCGCTGGGAGCGGCCGTGGCACAGCCACCGCAAGGCGCAGCTGCTGTTCCCGCTGGCCGGGGTGATCACCTGCGAGACCGACGAAGGCCTGTGGATGGCGCCGCCGCAATGCGCGGTGTGGATTCCCGGGGATATGCGGCACAACGTGCGGGGCCTGGAGCGGACCGAGAGTTACTGCCTGTTCGTCGAACCGGAACAGGTCCGCGGCCTGCCCGGGGCCTGCTGCACCCTGGCGGTTTCGCCGCTGTTGCAGGAGCTGCTCAAGCGTTGCGTGGACGTGCCCGAGCTCTATGACCTCGACGGCCCGCAGGGGCGCTTGATGGCGGTGGCCCTGGATGAACTGGCTGCCGCGCCCCAGGAACAGATCCACCTGCCCATGCCCCGGCACCCGCAGTTGCGCGCCATGGCCGCGTCGATCATCGAGCAGCCGGCCGAGCGTCGCAGCCTGGGCGGCTGGGGCGAGCAGATCGGCATGAGCGAACGCAACCTGAGCCGGCTGATCCTGGCCGAGACCGGCCTGAGTTTCGGCCAGTGGCAACGCCAGTTGCACATCCTGCTGGGGATCAAGCGCCTGGCCCGGGGCGAGTCGGTGGAGAGCGTGGCGCTGGGCCTGGGTTATGAAAGCGCCAGCGCCTTTATCCGCATGTTCAAGAAGGCCGTGGGCCAGCCGCCGGCGCGTTTTCTCGCCGAGCGCAGGATGCTGCTGGGCGACCATGTGCAGGTCCGGGACACTGAATCTTCATTTGGCTGAATTGGTCAATAGCTTGTCCAGGTTGACTGATGCAGACATGGTTTGCTTTGCAGATGATAGGCATTCTTGTTTGTCTCTTGTCGAGGAAACCTTATGAACATCGACCATCGTCAGTTTCCCCTGGTCTGGATGCACTACCGTGGCGCGGCCGGCCAGGCCGATCCTTTCAGCCAGCTCGACCAGTTGCTGCAACGCCAGCAACCCTTTGTGCTGGTGACCGCCGACGCGCCTGGGGAACAACCGCAGCAGGGCGAAGACGCCCAGGCCAGCCTCAAGCAGGCGTCGTTGTGGATGAAGCGCAACAAGGAGGCGATCCGCCGCTGGATCCGGGCCAGTATCGTGATAGCCCCCGACGGTGCGACCCAGGCCCGGGTGGAGGCCTTCGCCGACACCTACCGCAAGTTCTGGGGCTACCCCTTGCTGCACTGCACTTCGAAGGCGGCCGCCGTGGCCATGGTCGACCAGTTGCTGGGGCACAAGCGGATCAATAGCCATAACTGGTAGGTGTTCCCGGCAGACCGCGTCGCGGCCATCGCGCGCAAGCTGCGCTCCTACGGAAGAAGATCACACACCACCCCGTAGGAGCGAGGCTTGCCCGCGATGAAGGATCACGCGGTGGGGCAGGTATTCTGTGTGGCCAGCGTGGGCAAGTCGGATCGCCGCCCGCTCGCTCCTACGGGATTGTGGGAGTTGGGCGGTTCCGGTTCAGAGGGCCTTGCTCATGAACACCCGGCTGCTGCCTTCGGGGTCGCAGGCGACCTCGCCGAAGCGTTGCCAGCCGTGCTTTTCATAGAAGGACGGCGCCTGGAAGCTCAGGGTGTAGAGCACGGCCGAGCGACAGCCGCGGCGCCGGCCTTCGTCTTCGCAGGCCCGCAGCAGTTGGGCGCCGAGGCCCGAGCCGCGCAGGTTGTCGGGCAGGTAGAACAGGTCGATGAACAGCAGGCCCAGGGAGGTGCGCCCGCTGATGCCGCCCAGGACCTGACCAGTTTCCGGGTCCTTGAGTTCCACGGCCAGGGGCTGCCGATCGTTGTAGCCGGTCATCTGCTCATTGAAGGCGGCGAGACCGATGTCGAGCAGGGTTTCGAAGCTGCTGTTGAGGGTGTCGCTGATAACGATCGAGGGGTTGGTCGTGACGGCGGGTTTCATAGGGGATTCCAGTTCAGGCGTCGCGCAACAGGTCGTGGGCGTCGAGCAGGCGGTAGGCGATTTCCGGGTTCTTTTCCAGGCCACGGCGGATGGCGGCGGGGATCGATTGGCGGGTCTTGCGGCACAGGCCCGGCAGTTCGTCGAGCTGGATGGCGATGCCGCGCATGCTGCGCACTTCGTTGAAGCTGGGGGCGATCTGCACGCGGATGCCCAGCAGTTCGTACATCCGCCGCTGCATGTGTTCGAGGTCGCTCAGGCTTTGCAGGTTCTCCAGCCGGTCGAGCAGGCGCTTTTCCTCCTGGCGGGTCAGGCCGAGGATGCGCAGGTCGGTGCCAGGGGTTTGCAACAGGCGCTCGCGGTCGCAGTTGCAGGCGCCGGGCGGGCAGGGCTGGCGGATCTGGAAATCGGGCATCTATGGACTCCACTCGAAGCGATCGCGGATCGCCGTTGCCCACGGGGTTGCCTGGAAATATACACAGACGGGGCAGGCTGTGGCGCGGCAATCGACGACCATGCCGGCGATTTTTTCAAGGCTGCCGGCGCCGCCACAGCAGGCGCCCGTAGACCAGGGCGTTGATCAGCAGCACCAGAGCGCCGAGGCCCAACTGGATCTGCGGCGTCAGCCCGGCCGGGTAGATCAGCGGGATCAGGTAGTGCTCGATGAAACCGTCGCCATAACCCTGCTGGCCGGCGCCGTGGCGCATGCGGTTTTCCCAGTCGGTCAGGGGGCAGGGCAGGTGGAAGATTTCGACCGCCACGCCCCAGGTCGCGGCAGGCAGGTGCAGCCAGGCCAGGCGCGGCCACTTGAGCACCAGCAGACCGCCGAAGAGTACGAACAGGATGAAGGTCAGGTGCAGTGATACCAGGCTGTCAGCGGCGAAGCGGTAGAGCATGTCGAGTCTCGTTGCGGTCAGGGGTACGGCAGGGGTTCAGGTTCGCGTGCGGTCGAACCAGCCCAGCGCGGTGCGCCAGATGCAGATGCCCAGGAAGTACGCCGACATCGCCAGCCACAAGCCCATCACCCAGGGGCCATTGTAGGGATGGTTGATCACCAGCGACAGGCTGCACAGCAGCCAGATGGCGGTCACCGCGATGTTCACCGGCATGAAGCGGCGTACGCGGAAGGGGTGGAGGAATTTCATCCGGGTCAGGGTCAACAGCGCCAGGACCACGATGCTCGAAAGGCTCAGCCAGGGTGTCGGGGCAAGGATGTACAGCGCCAGCGCCACCACGTTCCAGGCCGCGGGAAAGCCGACGAAATAGTTGTCCTTGCTCTTCATGTTGACGTTGCAGAAGCAGAACAGCGACGACACCAGGATCACCGAGGTCGCCAGCAGCGCGCTGTAGTCCGGCAGCGGGATATAGCGATAGATGAACAACGCCGGGATGAACACATAGGTCAGGTAGTCGATCACCAGGTCCAGCACCGAGCCGTCGAAATGCGGCAACACCGACTGCACATTGACCTTGCGCGCCAGCGAGCCATCGACCCCATCGACGATCAGCGCCACGCCCAGCCACAGCAGGCAGGCCTTGGGCTGGTTGTCGAACAGCGCCAGGGTGGCGAGAAAGGCCGTGACCACCCCGGTCGCGGTGAAACCATGGGCGCCCCAGGCTTTGAGACTGGCGATGTGTCGGGTCGTTATCACGGGCGTTCTCCAGGAAATGAAACCAGCCGTACGACGCCCTATTGGAAGAAACGGGGGGCTTATCGCCAAACCTGGCCAGACTGCATCTATCGACCGGGCAGGCGGCGATAAGGTTCACCGCTGCCCGTGTCTTTGTCAGGCCGTCCATAGGCTTGTCGGCATGCGGCATGGCGCTCAAGCCCGTGGCGGCTCCTAAGACTGTAGCCACAGTTTGGCGAGGACGGGCCTCGGTGAACGCGAATTTCTTCACGGCGCTGGGGAGGCCGGGGCCCCCCGAGGTGTTCACTTGCTGTGTCGCGGTGCTACATCCCGTTGGCGAAAGGTAGGTCCCGGATATCGATGCACGAGCGCAGGTGCTTCATCGCACCGGCGTACTCGGCCAGGACCTCCAGGGTCCAGTCGGCGCGAGCGCGCAGGTGGCGTTCTTCAGGAGTGGGTTCGGCATGAGCATTGAATACGCCTTCCACCTGGCGAACGATCAGCTGTTCCGGCAAGTAGCAGATCCGGCAGTTCTTGTAGCTGGAGACGCGCAGTTCGGCGAGCGGGTAGGCGCCGCCCACGCCGGCCGAGACCCCGACCAGCAACGCCGGCTTGTGCCCCAGTTCGGTGTGGCCGGCATACACGAAGAAATTCTTGATGGCCGGGCAGGCCATGCCGTTCCACTCCGGGGTCACCACCACCAGTGCGTCGGCCTGGAGCAGGCTGGCCGAGTACTGGCTCCAGGCGGTGTTCGAGTCCGGGCTTGGCCAGAGCGGCAAGGGCGAGCGCCCGAGGTCGAGCAGCGTGACCTGCTCGCAGAGTTTCAGCTGGCGCAGGCGTTGGCCCAGGTAATGGGCGACCTTGGCCGACTGGCTGTCGGGCTGGCTGGAGCCGGCGATCAGCACGATATGCAGGCTCATTGCGCGACCTCCTGCTTGGCTTCGGGACGCGCCGCCGGTTTGGGCGAGCGCACCAGCGGCCAGAACAGTTCCTGCTGCCAGCTGATGGGGCGCAGGTCCTCGATGCCATAGGCGCTGGGCCGGCGGCGGGTGATTTTCGCGGTGCCGAACAGCACGTCCCAGAAGAACAGCAGATTGCCGAAATTGCCCTTGTAGTGGGTCACCCCGTCATGGGCATTCAAACCGTGGTGGGCGGAGTGGGTGGAAGGGGTCGAGAGGGTCCGCTCCAGTAGCCACATCAGCGGGCGCAAGGCCGGGATGCGATAGAGCCTGTCGTCCCAGGCGACGCTGCTGTGGGCGGCGAAGATCACCGTCATCTTGACGATCAGGTAGCCGTAGTAGACCGGCGCCAGGCCCATGTAGATGAGCAGGCCGGAGAGCCAGATGCCCGGCATCAGCAGGTAATAGAAGCTGTTGTTGCGGTAGACGATGCGGATGCTCATGTAGGGCGCCGAATGGTGCGCGCGGTGCAGCGCATAGAGGAACGGCAGGCGGTGGGTCAGGCGATGCCACCAGTACTGGGTCATGTCATCGAGCACCAGGAACAGGGCGGCGCCCGCCACCCAGTGCAGGTCGCCCAGGCTGTTCTTCAAGGACGGCGCGAAGGTGTCCAGCAGCAGGGTGCTGAGGAACATCACCAGGGGGAAGGTGAGGCCCAGCAACAGCGAGGAGCCGATGATCTCGATCAGCACATCGCGGCGCTGACCCTTGGGTTGGCGAAAGCAGGTACAGGCGATTTCCAGGAGGATGAAACCGAGGAAAATCCCGGCCACGACCAGGATTGGATTGTTGGCGAGCATTGTTGTATTCATGGCAATCTCGAGTCAGGCCCGACATGGGCATTGCCCGAACAATAAGAAACCAAGAGCCGCCCGGACCCTATGCGCGAACTGGACAAAAACACTGGCGAAGAGGCCAATCAACCGGTCCGCCGTTTTCACCGGGGCCAGCTCGGCCGGGTGCTGGAGCGGGTGCTGCAACGCCAGACCCGCGGCGACCGCCAGGATTACAACCTGCTCGAGCTCGAACAGCTGTGGCGCCTGGCAGCGGAGCGCGACCCGGCCATCGGCCTGCACCTGTTTAGCGAATTCACCCCCCAGGACCTGCACGTACTGGCCTACATCTGCCTGTACTGCCCGGACGTGCGCGGCGCCATGCAATGCTGGGCCGACTACGCCGCGCTGGCCTCGGACATGGACAGCCTGAGGCTGGTCAGCGACGGCGACCTGCTCGGCGTCGAACTGCATATCGATGCACCCGCCGGGCTGACCCGCTACGTGGTGGAGCATTATTGCGTCATGGCCCTGACCCAGATGCGTCACAGCACCGGGCAAGCTGTGCGGCCGGTGCGCGCCTGCTTCAGCCATCCGCGACCGGCTTACCACGAGGAATATCGCCAGTGGTTCGGCGACCACCTCGAATTCGATTGCCCGCACAACTGCCTGTACTACGACCAGGCCACCCTGCGCCTGCCGCTGCTGACGCGCCACGCCGGCATGCAGGAGTTGCTGCGCAGCGAACTGGACCGCCGCCTGGCCCAGCGCCTGCAACTGGGCGGCTGGACCGGCAAGGTCGCGGCCAGCATGCGCGACAGCCTGGCCCGTGGCGTGGTGCCGAGCCTGGAGAACCAGGCCGAGGCGCTCTACCAGAGCCCGCGCACCCTGCGCCGGCGCCTGGAAGAGCAGGGCATGACCTTTCGCCAGTTGCTCGATCAGGTCCGCGCCGAGCTGGAACAGCAACTGGAGTTTCTCGGCGAGAGCCGCGCCCAGGTGGCGGCCCAGCTGGGTTACGGCGACCTGGCGGCGTACCTGCATGCCCGCAAGCGCTGGAAGCGCGACTGAATCCATCACGCTCGCGACATCACCGCAGGCGTCGTGTGGATTCCTTAGAGGAATCCACTCCATAAAAAACATGAATTTTATTTATCGAATTCGAGCCTGTAGCGTGGCCCCGTCCCTGACCGATGGAGCGCCCCGATGTCCACCCTGCAGTCGCTGTCTCCCGCCGAACGCTACTGGCAGCGCAACCTTGCGGTGTGCGCCCTGGGGGCGTTCACCACCATTGTCGCGATGACCCTGCTGTTGCCGTTCCTGCCGTTGTACGTCGAGCAACTGGGCGTCAGCGACCCGGCGGCCATCGTCCAGTGGTCCGGCGTGGCGTTTGGCGCGACCTTTCTGTCGGCGGCGATCACCGCACCCTTGTGGGGGCGCCTGGGTGACCGCTACGGGCGCAAGCTGATGCTGATCCGCGCCAGCCTCGGCATGGCGCTGGCCATGTCGCTGATCGGCCTGGCGGAGAATGTCTGGCAGCTGGTGGTGCTGCGCCTGCTGGCGGGCTTGCTGGGCGGTTATGCCTCGGGGGCGACCATCCTGGTCGCTACGCAAACCCCCAAGGCGCGCTCCGGCTGGGCGTTGGGCGTGCTGTCTTCGGGGATCATGGCCGGCAGTCTGGCCGGGCCTCTGGTGGGCGGTCTGCTGCCGCCGCTGATCGGCATCCGCAACACCTTCTTCATCGCCGGGGCGGTGATCTTCGTGACCTTTCTGGCCACCACTTTTTTGTTGAAAGAGGCGCCGCGTGAGCCACGCCAGGCAACGCAAAAGGGCCAGGCGCCGGAGCATTCCTGGGCGTCGGTGACGGACAAGAAGCCGCTGCTGAGCATGTTCGCGGTGGCCTGCCTGCTGATGTTCGCGACCATGTCGATCGAGCCGATCATCACTGTGTATCTGCAGGAACTGCGGGCGGAAAACGTCACCCTGATGGCAGGCCTGGTGATGTCCGCCGCGGCCCTGGGCAGCATCATTTCCGCGTCGCAGCTGGGCAAGCTGGCCGACCGTATCGGCCATTGGCGGGTGCTGACTGTGTGCCTGGCCGCGGCGGCGCTGCTGCTGATTCCCCAGGCGCTGGTCAGTGCGCCCTGGCAACTGGTGCTGCTGCGCTTTCTCATGGGCCTGGCCCTGGGCGGGCTGTTGCCTTGCATCTCCAGCATCATTCGCCATTCGGTGCCGGAAAACATCGCCGGGCGGATGCTTGGCTACTCGACCTCCAGCCAGTACGTCGGGCAGGTGCTCGGCCCCCTGGCCGGGGGCTTTCTCGGCGGGCACTTCGGCATGCGCACGGTGTTTGTCGGCACCTGTGGCGTCATGGCCTTGTGCGCCCTTGTCACCTGGTGGTTCGGCTCGATGAAGTCTGCCGTGCCGGTGGCAGGTGAAGCCGGTTAGACCGGGCCGGCACCGCGCCGCGCGCTGCGCTCGACCATGGCGATTATGGTGTCGAACAGCTCGTCGCGGGCCTGCTCGCGGCTGATTTCTCCGGTGGCCGCGGCATGGGACAGGGCCTCGGCCGCCCCCAGCATCGCCCGCAGGCCGGCCGTTGCTATGGTTCCGGGCGCCGCGAAGGGGGCGAGGGCGGCGCGGCATTTTTCCAGGAAGATCAGCTCGTACTCCTCCTTGATCCGCGCCAGTTCCGGCGTACTGGCCAGCGCGGCGATCACCCCGGGGATCTCCCGCCCCTGGGTCAGCACACAGTCGACATAAGCGCTGGCGATGACCGTCGCGCGGCTGGCCAGGGTCGCTTCGCTGCGGTCCAGGGCGGCGTCCATCAATAGCGTCTGGCGTGCATCGAAGTCCTGGTACAGCGCCGCCAGCAGCCCGGCACGGGTGACGAAATGGTCATAGACCACCGGCTTGGTCACCCCGGCCTGCTCGGCGAGGCGGCCCAGGGTCAGGGCCTCGGTGCCTTCCGCGCCGATCAATTGCCAGGCCACTTCCAGCAACTGTTGCAGGCGCTCTTCCCGGGACAGGCGGCGACGGGGTGGTGAAGCCTCGGAGGGGGTGCTTGACATGCTTATATACCAAAAGTAACTTACTGTTCGTAACTTACCAAAAGTATATAGGGCCTGGTTGCCGCCCTCAATCATTTGCAGGAGCCTTTGCCATGCATGCGCTTATCGTTGTCGCCCACCATGATGCCCGCTCGCTCAGCCACAGCCTGGCGGCCCAGGTCGCCGAGGGGCTTGGGCCGTCCCACTCGTTCGAGATCGCCGACCTGTTCGCCGAGGCGTTCGACCCACGCTTCAATGCCGCCGACCACGCGGTCCATCGCCGGCAGGAACAGCCACCGGCCGACGTGCTGGCCGAGCAGGCGCGCATCGACCGCGCCGATGCGCTGGTGCTGGTCTATCCGGTGTACTGGTGGTCGATGCCGGCGCTGCTCAAGGGCTGGATCGACCGGGTGTTCGCCAATGGCTGGGCCTTCGACTTCAGCCTCGAGGAAAACCGCACGGAGAAAAAGCTTGGACACCTGCGGGTGCACCTGCTCGGTGTCGGTGGGGCCGACGCCGGCACTTACGGGCGCCACGGCTACGAGGCGGCGATGAAGGCCCAGATCGACCACGGGATCTTCGACTACTGCGGCGCCCGGGTATTGACCTCGGAGCTGCTGCTGGAATCGGAAAGCCAGGATCCGGCGCTGCACCTGCGCACGGCCCGGAGCATAGGTCGCGATCTGTTCAGCCGCGCCGGGGCCACTGCGGCGGTTCAGGCGGGGTGAGGGGAGGATGCCCTGTGCGGCTGCGCGACGTCCCGGTCGCGCAGCGCAGGACGGCACAGGCCGTTAGTGCCCGGCTGGCTGCGCCTGTTGAGTGAGGATGGCCCTGGCCAGTTCTTCATCGCTGGCGTTGAGGCCTGGGTTTTCCTGGCGGATTTTCTGCAGCACCGACTCCAGGTAGACACCACGGATGGCGCCACCGCTGGCGACGAAACTGGAGGCGTCGTCACGGGCGGGAATCACCATCTTGTCATCCTTGAAGGTCGAGTACAGCGAGGCGGAAACCCCTGCGGAGGTGGCGACATCACCCGCATCGACACGGGCCATGGCTGAACCTGCGGGCAGACAGAGCAACAACGAAGAAACGAGTAATAGGCGGCGCATAAGGGCGTCCTCCGACAGCGTGAGGCGAAAAGGAAGTGCTACACAATCTAGATGCACGGCACTGCCCAGGAGTTCCCTGAGCGCTCGCTGTGCCCGCTGGCCGGGTGTTTTGCGTGGGGCAGGAAACGGCCCCCGGCATTGCACCGGGGGCCGTCGTCAACGGGCTGTCAGCTCACGACCCGGTAGCACGGCACATAGGCCGCGCCGCCCGGCAGTTTCATCCGGTGCTGCTGGACGAAGGATTTGAGCAGGTGATCCAGCGGCTGCATGATCGCGGTGTCGCCGTGGATTTCGTACGGGCCGTGCTTCTCGATCAGGCGGATGCCCTTGTCCTTGACGTTGCCGGCGACGATGCCGGAGAAGGCGCGGCGCAGGTTGGCCGCCAGCTCGTGGGACGGCAGCCCGTGGTCCAGCTGCAGGCTGGCCATGTTGGTGTGGGTCGGGTCGAACGGACGCTGGAAGCCTTCGTCGATTTTCAGCAGCCAGTTGAAGTGGAAGGCGTCGTTGCGTTCGCGGCGGAACTGCTTGACCTCCTTGAGACCCTCGGTCATCTGCCGGGCGACCTCGGCCGGGTCGTCGATGATGATCTGGTACAGGCTGTGGGCCGCGTCGCCCAGGGTCGCGCCGACGAAGGCGTGCAGCTGCTCCAGGTAGGGCGCGGCGCTTTTCGGCCCGGTGAGGATCACCGGGAACGGCAGCTCGCGGTTGTCCGGGTGCATGAGGATGCCCAGCAGGTAGAGGAACTCTTCGGCGGTGCCGGCGCCGCCCGGGAAGATGATGATGCCGTGGCCGACGCGGACGAAGGCTTCCAGGCGCTTCTCGATGTCCGGCAGGATCACCAGCTCGTTGACGATCGGGTTCGGCGCCTCGGCGGCGATGATGCCCGGTTCGGTGAGGCCCAGGTAGCGGCTGCCGCTCATGCGCTGCTTGGCATGGGCAATGGTCGCGCCCTTCATCGGGCCCTTCATCACGCCCGGGCCGCAGCCGGTGCAGACGTCCAGTTTGCGCAGGCCCAGTTCATGGCCGACCTTCTTGGTGTACTGGTATTCCTCGGTGCTGATGGAGTGGCCGCCCCAGCACACCACCATCTTCGGTTCCACGCCCGGGCGCAGGGTGCGGGCGTTGCGCAGCAGGTGGAAGACGTAGTCGGTGATGCCCTGGGAGCTTTCCAGGTCGATGCGCTGGCTGGCCAGCTCGCTTTCGGTGTAGACGATGTCGCGCAGGGCGCTGAACAGCATTTCCCGGGTGCTGGCGATCATCTCGCCGTCGACGAAGGCATCGGCCGGGGCGTTCAGCAGTTCCAGGCGCACGCCGCGGTCCTGCTGGTGGATGCGAACTTCGAAATCCTTGTAGGCGTCGAGGATGGTCTTGGCGTTATCGACGTGGGCGCCGGTGTTGAGGATGGCCAGGGCGCACTGGCGGAACAGGGCATAGATGCTGCCGGAACCGGCTTCGCTGAGTTGTTGCACTTCACGTTGGGACAAAGTCTCCAGGCTGCCTTTGGGGCTGACCGAAGCGTTGATGACGTGTCTTGGCTGCATTCTGGATTCCTTGAAAGCGAGACCACCGGCCCATGCGGGCCCATGGCTCAAGAATAGTGAGCGGCGGGCGGGATGCCGGGAAAAACATTCTCCCGGGCTTCACGACGCGAAGGCAAACGGGGCCACCGGAACGTGCGGCGCGTCCGCCACGCTACTTTCTCACAGCTGGTGGTCCGAAGCGAAAGCGGCGTGCATCGCCCTTGGCTATGCTCAGCCCAGTCACCCATAGGGCTGGGGAGCGCCACCAGGCGCCAGCAGTGCCAGTCTGGTCACGACATCGGGAGCGCGTGAACATGGCATCTGCATCCGACCGGTCCTCGGTCAAACAGGGCAAGGCTGCGGCTACAGCACAAAAAGCCGAGAAAAAAACCACGATAAAAACCGCTGCAACGGCCGCCAAGGCTGGCAAGAAGGTCGCCAGCCGCAAGACCGCCACGGCCCCCGTCCGGGTGTTGAACGTGCGACCGGACGGCCTGGATTTTCGCGACACCATGTATATCCCGACCCTGGTGGAAGTGCCGATCCGCCGGGAACTCAGCGACTACCGCAAGACCAGGGTGCCGGTGCTCGACCAGGGCCAGGAGAACGCCTGCACCGGATATGGCCTGGCGACGGTGGCGCATTACCTGCTGCGCACCCGCCGCTATCAGTCCGACGCCACGCTCGTCAGCCCGCACATGCTGTACGACCTGGCCCGTCGTTATGACGAATGGGCCGGCGAGGCGGACGAAGGTTCCAGTTGTCGTGGGGCGATGAAGGGCTGGTACAAGCACGGGGTGTGCCCGGCGCCGCAGTGGCAGGCCAACAACCAGGCCACGACCCTGACCCAGGTGCTGGCCGAGGAGGCGGCACTGCGTCCGCTGGGGGCGTACTTCCGGGTCAACCACACCGACATCGTCGCCATGCACGCGGCGATTGCCGAGGTCGGTGTGCTGTACGCCAGCGCCACTGTGCACGAGGGCTGGCATGTGGTCGGTGGGGATGGCCATATCCAGCCCTCGGCGAACATTCTCGGCGGCCACGCCTTCGCGATCGTTGCCTATGACCAGGACGGTTTCTGGATTCAGAACTCCTGGGGCGAGACCTGGGGGTACGAGGGTTTTGCCCACCTGCGCTACGACGACTGGCTGGCCAACGGCGCGGATGCCTGGGTTGCGCGGCTCGGTGCGCCGATCACCCTGCGCGTGCCGCTGCAGGCGAGCTCGCAGGCCAAGACGGTGGCGGCGGCTTCGTCCAGCGAGACCCTGCGGGAGATCCGCCCGCATGTCATCAGCCTGGGCAACGACGGCGCCTTCGACCCGCGCGGCGACCTGGCGACCACCGCGGCCAGCGTCCAGGAAATATTCTCCGTGGACTTCCCGCGCATCACCGCCGGCTGGGCGAAAAAACGCATCGTGGTGTATGCCCACGGTGGCCTGGTGGCGCAGGCCGGGGCCATCGAAACCGTGGCCGGCTACCGCGCGGCCATGTTGCAGGCCGAATGTTATCCGCTGGCGTTCATCTGGAAGACCGATTACTGGAGCACCCTGGGCAATATGCTGGCCGATGCTGCCCGGCGCCGACGCTCCGAAGGAGTGCTGGATGCGACCAAGGACTTCATGCTCGACCGTCTGGACGACGCGCTGGAGCCGATTGCCCGGCTGCTGACCGGCAAGGCTGAGTGGGATGAAATGAAGGAAAATGGCTTGCGTGCCACGGTCAATGCCAACGGCGGGGCGCGGGTGGTGGCCCAGGCCCTGGCGCGCCTGGCCGCCCAGGGGGTGGAGATCCACATCGTCGGGCACAGCGCGGGCAGCATCCTGCTGGCGCCGATGGTGCAGTACCTGGTTTCCAAGGGCACGATGAACAGTGGGCCGATGGCACGCAGCCAGCTGAAGGGGCTGGAGGTGAAGATCGCCAGTTGCCACCTGTGGGCGCCGGCCTGCACCCTCAAACTGTTTCGCGAGACTTACTTGGCACCGATTCGCGACAAGCGCATCGAGAAGTTCGGCTTGTTCACCCTGACTGACCAGGCCGAGCGCGATGACCACTGTGCGCATATCTACAACAAGTCGTTGCTGTACCTGGTCTCCGATGCCTTCGAGGACAAGGTGCGCATCCCGCTGATCCGGCCAGATGGTGAGCCGATTCTTGGCATGGAGCGCTTCGTCACCAGCGAAAGCGATCTGGCGCAGCTGTTCGCCAGCGCCTCGAACGCCGGCTGGGTGCGCGCGCCCAACGACTTGCCGATGGGCCATCAGAATGCCTCTGGGGCCCGTCACCATGGCGATTTCGACAACGATGAAACCACGGTCCGCGCGACCCTGGCGCGGATCCTCGGGCAAGGTGGAGCGCGACAAGCCCTGGTGCTGGCGCAACCCATCGCCGAGCGGGCGCAACGGCGGCGTCAGGTGGACCTGGCCAGCAGCGTCGGACGGAGGCAACCATGAACATTCCTTTGCAGAACCGTCCCATCGAGGTGCCGGCCGACCAGTCCTGTGTCACCAGTGAGTTCGAAATCGAAGCCGGGCATCGCTACCGCTTCCTGGTGGAGGGCCAGTGGATCGATGCCAAGGACCCGCTGACCGGGCCCGAGGGCTTGCCGCACCCCGGTGGAATCCGCGAGCGGCTGGGCGGGGCCAAGCGCTTGCCCGAGGCGGCCTGGATGGCGCTGCTGGTGCGGACCAAGGGACCGGCGGGCAAGTCGCCCTGGCGCCTGCTCGGGCGCGGCGAGGGCGTCTGGTCGGACCTGTCGCCGGGGCGCTTGCAGTTCTGCGCCAACGACGTGCTCGGCTTCTACTGGAACAACTCGGGGAAGATGGACGTCAGGGTGATCGATGTCACTCAGGGTGGCTGACAGAGCGCTCGGCGCGGTGTCGGGAGCTGTTTTGGGACAGGGCGCCCCTGGGGCAATCCCGCTGCCGCCGGGGCGCAACTGACTGTGCAAGGGGTGTCTTGCCCGACACCTCGGCAGGCCGAGTGAATTTATCGGCCAGGCGCTGCTCATAACTCTAAACGGCGTAATCGCGCCAGAGTTGTGTACGCAGTCAGGGAGCGGCATCCACATGAGTCCAGTTTCATCTGTCGATCCAGGCCAGCCTTGTCGCCTGCTGTTGGTGGTCGAGGACGAGCCGATGATCCTGGAGTTTCTCTGCGAGATCCTGCAGGACGAGGGTTTCGCGACCCAGGCCATGCCCAGCGCGGATGAGGCGCTGCGGTTCCTGGAAAGCCATCCGGAGCAGGTGCGCCTGCTGCTGACCGATATCAATATGCCGGGCACCTTGAACGGCGCGGGCCTGGCCAATCGGGTGCGCGAGCGCTGGCCGGGCATGCCGGTGCTGGTGATGTCCGGTTATGAGACGCCGCAGAGTTCCGGCATCCGCTACCCGGTGGCGTTCATCCGCAAACCCTGGACCATCGGGCAGATCCTCGACAGTGTCGACGAGGCGTTGAACGGGACGGGGGAATAGAGAGTGTGGGGCGGGATGTGAGGCGCGAAGCGGCTTTCGACCACCCAGGACCTCAGGTCCTCGGTGATCGCAAGGGAGGGTGAGCTAGCGGCTCACTCTTTGACGCTCATGAACTCTTTGGCCCAGACGATGTAGTCCTCGGGCTGGGTGTAGGTATGAGCCAGTTCGGTGGCGCTGAGGTCCGAGGCCTGGGTGAAGATCTGCCGCTGTTCGCGCAGGCAGTCGTAGGTGGCCTTGATCGCCGCGAAGTACGCCGCGTGGCCGTCGACGATGATCTTCGCACCCAGTTGCGCCAGGCGCGCATCGTCGCGCAGCGCCGGGTTGCCATAGGTCACCAGCATCAAGGGCACCGACAGGTGCTCGGAGATCTGTTCCAGCTGCTCGAAATCCTTGACCCCGACCATGCAGATGCCGTCGGCGCCGGCGCGCTCGTATTGCTGGGTGCGGCTGATGATTTCCTGGATCGGCAGGATCGCCGCGTTGGTCCTGGCGATGATCGCCAGTTCCGGGTCGACCCGTGCTTCCAGCGCCGCGCGGATCTTGCCCACGCCTTCGGCGACCGAGATCAGGTCGGTGGACTTGCGCCCGAACTGGGCCGGCAGCAGGGTGTCTTCGATGGTCAGGGCGGCGACGCCGGCGCGCTCCAGCTCGACCACGGTGCGCATCACGTTGAGGGCGTTGCCATAGCCGTGGTCGGCGTCGGCGATCACCGGCAACTGGGCGACGCGGCCGATGCGGGTGGCCTGCTCGGCGAATTCGCTCAGGGTGATCAGGGCGAAGTCAGGCGCGGCCAGCACCTGCAGCGAGGCGACGGAGCCGCCGAGAATGCCCACTTCGAACCCCAGGTCGGCGGCGATCCGCGCCGACATCGGGTCGAATACGGAGGCGGTGTGAAAGCAGGAGTCTGAAGCGATCAACTCGCGAAAACTACGGCGTAAATCTTGATGAGACAGCCTGGACATACGAACTCCCGGAAGGAGGTAAAAGAGATGCCGACGATAGCGTCGAGTCAAAAATGCAATCGGTCGTCCAGCGAGCCTGTGTAGAAGGTTCGCTGCGAAGACCTGGGCAGATGAAGACGAAGCAAGCAGGTATGAAACGGCGGGCGACGCCGCACCGGATGGAAAAAGCCAGGCGGGCGCTCTTGTTATGGCCGGGATGAAGGCTATCACGCCGCCGCGGCGAAAATGATGACGAATTCGTATGGGCCCATGCCAGAACGGCATAGGCTATGCCGGTTGTCATGGGCGCCAAGGCGGGTCGATCATGCCGAACAAGAGGGTTCGCTCATCACTGGCGTTTATGGGCGCGTCGATCGGTAGCGGCGAAAACGAGCGCGCGTAGCTGTGGTTGCAGCGCCATGAACCACGGGAAAGACTCAATAAAATGTCAGAATTTGAGTCCAGGTCTGGACCTTTTCCCCTGATGCGCAATCATTAGGACGTGGATACCCAAAGGAGAGACGCATGTTCATTCGGTCATTGACCCTCGCAACGCTGCTCGCTGTCGTCGGCCCCGCAATGGCGGCCGACAACGAAGGCCCTCTGGCCCAGGATCAGGGCAAGGCGCGCCCACTGATCGTCATCGCCCCCAGCACCGTGGACCCGACGCTGGTGGCATTGAAGAAGTCCCTCGACGAACCGGCCAACCGCCAGGCCTTCAGCGAACGCAACATGGTGCTCTACACGGTGATCAACACCATCGGCCAACGCGACGGCAAGGACCTGGACCCGCAATCGACCATGGCGCTGATCCGCAGCCTGAAGCTCGGCGCCGGGGCGCAGACCAAGGTGATCCTGGTGGGCAAGGACGGCGAGAAGAAACTCGAACATTCCGGGGCCATCGAACTCAAGGAAGTCTTCAGCACCATCGACCAACTGCCGGCCGCGGAGAAGGAAGCCATTGCACCGACCTTAGCGCCGGTCTCGGAAGTCAAGGCAGCCCACGCCGGCAAAGCCGCCAAATCGGGCAAGCCTGCGGCGCCACCGAAACCGCTGGACGACTGAGTCTGGCCATCACCCTTTCCTGATAGCCCATCGCGAGCAAGCTCGCTCCTGCAGAAACATACATGCCCCTGTAGGAGCGAGCTTGCTCGCGATAACGTTCTAACTCACCTCGCCTGACCATCAGGCATCGGTCACGACACTGCCAGCATTTCTACCTCTTTTGCTGCATCGCCATCGCCTTCAGTGCCTTGCAGCGTCCGGCTGATCCCGCGCACGATCATTTCCACTTCGCGTTCGTCGATGATCAGCGGTGGCAGCAGGCGGATGGTGGTGCCCCGGGTCACGTTGATCAGCAACCCGTGATCCTGTGCTGCCCGTAGCGCCAGTTCGCGCTGAGGCTTTTTCAGTTCGATGCCGATCATCAACCCCAGACCGCGCACTTGCAGGACCTGCGGGTGATTGGCCAGCTCCACCCGCAAGCGTTGCAGCAGGTGTTCGCCCTGGCGCCTGGCGTTGGCCAGCAGGTCTTGTTCCTCGATGATCTCCAGCACGGTGCAGGCCACCCGGCAGGCCAGCGGGTTGCCGCCGAAGGTGCTGCCGTGGCTGCCAGGGGTGAACAGTTGCGCGGCCTTGCCCCGGGCCAGACAGGCGCCGATGGGGATGCCGTTGCCCAGGCCCTTGGCCAGGGTCATCACGTCCGGGACTACGCCGTCGTGCTGGCAGGCGAACCACTGGCCGGTGCGGCCGATGCCGGTCTGGATCTCGTCGAGCATCAGCAGCCAGTTGCGCCGGCTGCACAGCTCGCGCACGGCTTTCAGGTAGCCGGGTGGGGCCAGGCGGATTCCGCTTTCGCCCTGGATCGGCTCCATCAGCACCGCGGCGATACGCGGGCCGTGGGCCTGTGCGGCTTGCTCCAGGGCGGCCAGATCGCCGAAGGGCAGCTTGAGATAATCCCCTGGCAACGAGTTGAGGCCCAGGCGCACCGCAGGCCCGTCGCTGGCCGCCAGGGTGCCCAGGGTGCGGCCGTGGAAGGCGTTCTCCATGACAATCACCAGTGGCCGCTCGATGCCTTTGTGCCAGCCATGCAGCCGCGCCAGCTTCAGCGCGGTCTCGTTGGCTTCGGCGCCGGAGTTGTTGAAGAACGCCCGGTCCATGCCGGCCAGGCGGGTCAGCCGCTGTGCCAAGCGCTGTTGCCAGTCGATGCCGTAGAGGTTGGAGGTGTGCAACAGCAGGCCGGCCTGTTCGCTGATGACGCTGACCAGCCTGGGGTGGGAATGACCGATGCCCGTCACCGCCACACCGGCCACCGCGTCCAGGTACTCGCGGCCGGCCTGGTCCCAGAGACGCGTGCCCAGGCCGCGGGTGAAGCTCAGGGGCAGTGGTTGATAGGTGTTCATCAGGCAGGTGGCGGTCATGACGGGGCGCTCCATCTAGTGTGGTGTGCTGGCAGTATCGTTAGCCACCTGAGCTAGATAAACTCGTCAATTCTTTAATCATCTTAAAGTCAGAGTTGATAATGGATCTGTTCCAGGCGATGACGGTGTACGTGAAGGTGGTGGAGTCGGGGAACATGACCGCCGCCGCCCGTGAGTGCGGCCTGTCCACCACCATGGTCGGCAATCACCTGCGGGCCCTGGAGCAGCGCCTCGGGGTCAGCTTGCTCAGTCGCACCACAAGGCGCCAGCGCCTGACCGAGTTCGGCGCCGAGTATTACCAGCGCTGCCTGGCGGTGCTGGGGCTGGTAGCGGACTCCGAGCGCCTGGCGGAACAGGTCCAGGGCGAGCCATCCGGCACCCTGCGCATCACCGCGCCGCTGACCTTCGGCACCGAGCGCCTGGCGCCGGCGCTGAGCGAGTTTCAGCAGCGCTGCCCGCAGGTCAAGGTGGAACTGACGCTGGCCAACCAGCGCTTCGACCTGATCGACGGTGCCTTCGACGTGGCCTTTCGCCTGGGCAACCTGGACACCTCGTCGCTGATCGCCCGGCCCCTGGAGGACTACACCCTGACCATCTGCGCGGCGCCGGACTACCTGGAGCGCTGCGGCACACCGCAAGTCCCGGAGGACCTGCAGCACCACAACTGCCTGGCGTTCGCCTATCCGGCCGGCGACGAGTGGAGTTCCACCGCTACCCAATGGCCGTTGCGCGGGCCTGAGGGGGACGTGCTGATTCCAGTGTCCGGTTCGCTGCTGACCAACACCTCGTCCGGCCTGCACCGCGCGGCGCGGGGTGGCCTGGGGGTGGTGATGATGCCCGATGCCCTGGTGGAAGAAGACCTGCAACAGGGGCGGCTGGTGCCGGTGCTGCAGGACTATCAATTGCCCCTGAGGGCAATGCATCTGCTGTATGCCCAGGACCGCTACCGCCTGCCCAAGCTGCGCAGCTTCGTTGAGTTCGCCTTGGAGAAGTGGGGGCGCTAGCTGGCGCCAGGGTTGCAGGAGCCCGGTTTGCCAACGATGGCGGTTGTGAGGACGCTATCGCGAGCAAGCTTCGCTCCTACGGGGGGATCGCGGATGGCTTCTGTAGGAGCCAGGTTTGCCGGCGATGGCGATCTCAAGGATGCCATCGCAAGCAAGCCAAGCCAGCTGGGCTAGGACTGTATCGCCGTGCACAACTCCACCAGCAGGCCGTCGGGGCAGCGCACATAGGATACCGTCTGCCCCCAGGGTTTTTCGCTGGGCGCGCTGAGTTCGCTGGCGCCGGCGTCCAGCGCCCGTTGGTGAGCGGCGTGCACGTCTGCGCAGACCAGGCCGATTTCCATGCCCAGTGGCCTGGCCGAGCTGTGGGCCTCGACGTGGCCGCCACTGAAGTTCATCTCGCCCAGTTCATGGGCGGCGAAGGCGAGGGCGGTGGTGCCGGTTTCCAGCTCGCCATAGGTGCCGGATTCATGGAGAAAGCGGGTGGGCAGGCCGAAGGCGCGGTCGAAGAAAGCCAGCGAGGCGCTGACATCCGGGACATAGAAAATGCTGTAGGCGAATTTCATGCTTGAGCGATCCTTGTTCATTAAAACCGGAGGGCCACGAAGGCCGGTTTATGTGTCGCCCTGACACCAGCTCGGGCGTGCGCCAGAGTAGGAGTGCCCGGTCGGTTTCAGCACTTCAGGGTCGTTGTCGTCGAAGCAGCCCAGCAGCAGGGCGACGGTGGGTTCATCGTCGATCGCGCCCAATGAGCTGCCGCACCGGGGGCAGAACGCGCGGCTGGAGTAGTCGGAGGAGCGAAAGGTCGCCGGCACGCCACTCCAGGTCACCCGTTCCCGGGGGAACTCGACCCAGGCCGCGCTGAGTGCGCCGGTGTGCCGCTGGCACAGCTTGCATGAACAGTAGTGCGGATTGTGCGCCGGCCCCAGGGCCTGGAACCGGACCTGCCCGCACAGGCAGCCGCCGCTGTAAACCAATGGATTCATTGCCTGCTCCTTGAGCGTTCAGGGTGCTGCGCAAGAGTACTACCCGATTCCAGGGGGCGATGATTTTCAATGGTTACAGATCGCTACCAGGCAGGTGACATGGGCGCCAGGCTTGCCGGTGATGGCGGTCGTGAGGGCGCTATCGCGAGCAAGCTTCGCTCCTACAGAGGCGGGCATTGAGGCCTTAACGCAACCGTTCGAGCATCTGGTAGTACCACATGCCCGCCGCCAGCATTGGGTTGCCCAGCTGGTCGCCGAAGGGCACGCGGATGTGCTGGCAGGCGGCGAAGGTGTCGTAGTCGCCCAAGTGCCCGGTGATGGCCTGGGCCATGATCTCGCCCATGATGTGGCTGGTGGCGATGCCATGGCCGGAGTAGCCCTGGCAGTACCAGACGTTGTCCGAGAGTTTGCCCAGCTGCGGGATGCGGTTGATCACGATGCCCATGGCGCAGCTCCACTGGAAGTCGATGGCCACGCCCTTGAGCGCCGGGAAGGTGCGTTCGATGCACGGGCGCAGTTCGCCGGCGATGTCCCGCGAGTCCTTGCCGCTGTAGTTGGCGCCGCCGCCGAACAGCAGGCGGCCGTCGGCGGTCATGCGGTAATAGTCGAGCACGAAGCGACAGTCGTAGACCGCCAGGTCCTGGGGGTTGAGGCGCTTGGCCAGGTCGCCCAGGGGCGCGGTGGTGACGATGCCGCCCATGGCCGGGAAGATCTTGCCCTTGAGTTGTTTCGGCTCCAGCTTGTGGTACACGTCGCCGGCCAGCAGCACCTGTTTGGCATCGATGCGGCCCTGGGCGGTGATCACCGCCGGGCGCTCGCCGTGGACGATCTGCAGCACCTCGCTGTGTTCGAAGATCAGCGCGCCGAGGCTCTCGGCGGCGCGGGCTTCGCCGATGCACAGGTTCAGCGGGTGCAGGTGCAGGTTGCGGGTGTTCTTGATCGCGCCGTGGTACAGCTGGCTTTCCAGCACCTCGCGTACTTGTTGCCGGTCCAGCAGGCTGACCTCGTCGCCCATGCCGCGGCGCACCGCTTCTTCGTAGTCGGCGCGCAGGCCGGCGAGGTGGCTGGGCTTGTAGGCGGCGTGCAGGTGGCCGTGCTTGAGGTCGCAGGCGATGGTGTATTTGTCCACGCGCTGGCGGATGATCTGGTGCCCGCGCCAGCGCAGTTGCCAGATGAAATCGTCGACCTCGTCGCCCAGGGTGCGGCGCATCTGCTTGCGCATGGCCTCGTCGCCGGACAGGCTGCCGGTGACCTGGCCGCCGTTGCGCCCGGTGGCGCCC
Organism: Pseudomonas sp. GW460-12-10-14-TSB1; assembly: GCF_017349775.1. NCBI lineage: Bacteria > Pseudomonadati > Pseudomonadota > Gammaproteobacteria > Pseudomonadales > Pseudomonadaceae > Pseudomonas > Pseudomonas sp. GW460-12-10-14-TSB1. Next base: position 5,092 of record NZ_JACNAC010000033.1, on the reverse strand, counting down.
CAGCCGATCTTGTGGCTCTCGACTATGGCCACTTTCAGGCCTTTTTCCGCCAGTTCCACGGCGCTGGCGACGCCGGTGAAACCGCCGCCGATGATCACCACGTCGACGCTCACCTGGCCTTGCAGGGACGGGTAGGCGGTTTCGCTGTTCAGGGTGGTGCTGTAGTAGGAAGGGCAGCGTTCGGCTGCCGGTGTTACCGGGTTGAATGCGGCTGTCATGAGTTGCTCTCGAATGCTGGGAGGGGGCCGGGCCGGCGCCGTGACGCCGGCCACCGCGTCACGCCTGGGTCAGGTACCAGCGCCAGTCCTGCTCGCCGACTTCGGCCATGAACTGGCGGTATTCGGCGCGCTTGACCGCCAGGTAGACCCCGAGGAATTCGCTGCCCAGGGCGTCGCGAGCCCAGCTGGAGTTCTCCAGGGCGGTCAGCGAGGTCAGCCAGTCGGTGGGGAGCAGTTCAGTGGCCTGGGCATAGCCGTTGCCTTGCACCGGATCGCCCGGATCGAGTTGTTCGCGCAGGCCGCGATGGATCCCGGCGAGAATCGCAGCCGCCGCCAGGTAGGGGTTGGCGTCGGCGCCGCAGATGCGGTGCTCGATATGCCGGCTGTTGGCCGGGCCGCCCGGCACCCGCAGGCTCACCGTGCGGTTGTCGACGCCCCAGGTCGGCGCCAGCGGCGCGTAGCTGTTGGCCTGGAAGCGGCGATAGGAGTTGGCGTTGGGGCAGAACAGCAGCAGCGAGTCGAGCAGTGACGCGAGCATGCCGCCCACCGCCTGGCGCAACAGCGGGGTGCCGGCCGGGTCTGCGGCGGCGAACAGGTTGTGGCCCGCGGCGTCGGCGAGGCTCACGTGCATGTGCATGCCGGTGCCCGCCAGGTCATCGAAGGGCTTGGCCATGAAGGTCGCCTGCATCCCGTGCTGGTGGGCCACCGCCTTGACCAGGCGCTTGTAGCGCACCGCCTGGTCCATGGCCTCCAGGGCGTCGCCGTGCTCCAGGGTGATCTCCACCTGGCCCGGGGCGTACTCGGAAATCGCCGTGCGCGCCGGGATGCCTTGCAGTTTGCAGGCGGCGTAGAGGTCGGCGAGGAAGGGTTCGATCTGCTCCAGTTCGCGCAGGCCATAGACCTGGGTGTGCCGCGGTCGACCGCCGTCGGCGTCCAGCGCCGGTTGCGGGCGGCCGTTGCCGTCGCGCTTGGCATCCAGCAGGTAGAACTCCAGCTCGCAGGCCATCACCGGGTGATAACCCTCGGCCTTGAGCTGGTCGATGACCTTGATCAACAGGTGGCGTGGGTCGGCGATGCTGGCGGGCAGGCCTTCCTGCGGGTGCATGCTGACCTGCACCGCGGCGGTGGGGATCTGCCGCCACGGCAGGCGCACCAGGCTGCCGGCCAGGGGGTAGGCGCGGCAGTCGATATCGCCGACGTCCCAGACCAGCCCGGAGTTTTCCACGTCGTCGCCCTGCAGGGTCAGGCCGAGGATGGTGCTGGGCAGCGGCCGACCGCTTTCATAGACCGCCAGCAGCTCCTCGCGGTGCAACAGCTTGCCACGCGGCACGCCGTTGGCGTCGAGGATGAACAGCTCGATCATGTCGATATCGGGGGTGGCGGCCAGGAAGCTACGGGCCTCGTCAAGGGCTGCAAATTTCATGATGCTCTCGCTTGCGCCATGGCGGCGCGCAGGTTCGGTTCATGCAGCGGCGCCGGCATGGCCCGGTTGCAATGGCAGATATCTAGGCGGCAAGGCTCGACGCGCGAAGGTGCGCGTTCAGAGCGAAAGCGAGAGATCCGGAGGGCGCGAGGAATGACGCAGGCGGGAGCGGCACAGGGCCATGGGCAGGTTGACCAGCAGTTTCATCGCAGGTCCCCGGGGTTGCCGTGAAGATCGCCGTGGGTGCGTTGCGTTGTTCCCGTTCCAATGCCGATGCCGAAGCGGCTGCACGGGGCAGCAGCGCATGTCTGGCAGGGCGGGCGGCAACACAAGGCGTTCATCGGCCGGCGGATCTCGTCAAGAATTCACGGACATTTCGTGCAAGTGAGGCTCACCGTTTTACCGGGACTGGTCCTCGCTGCCAAGGGGCGCGTCACAAAATATTTAACACCACCCCTGGTAACGTGGCGGAAAAAGTCCTCAGTAGATCCAGGGCAGCAGGCGCCAGGTGTAGGCGCAGTAGGTGTCGTATTGCTTGCCGAACTCTTTGCGCAGCAACGCCTCTTCGGCGTGGATGCGAGCGATCAGCGGGATCAGCATCAAGGCGGTCAGCAGCAGGCCGACCCCGGAGCGGAAGGCCAGGGACCAGCCCACGCAATTGATCAGCAGCCCCAGGTAACTCGGGTTGCGCAGGGTGCCGTAGATGCCGGTGGTCACCAGTTGGTGGCCGGGCTGGATCGCCACCAGGCCGCTGAAGCGATTGCCCAGCACGAACACCGGCCACAGCCGCAAGATGCCGCCGGTGATAAAGAACACCACACCGAACCAGCGCGTGTCGGTGCCGCCCAAGGTCCAGAAGTTCAGGCGGTCGGTATAGGCGGGGAGAAAGGCCAGCAACAGCCCGAGGATGCCGAAGGCGACGAGGACCCAGCGGTTTTCCCGGTCTTCCTGTTTGCCGGGGCTCAGGTTGCCTTCACTGAATTGGGCCACGCCAGCCATGGCCAGCAGGGACAGGGTGATGACCCACAGCGCCGGGTGGGAGAAGAACGCCACCAGCCCGCCCATGCCGAGGATGGCCAGACCAAGGTAGACGAGGGTGGCGACCAGGCTGAGCACTGCGAGTTTGGGAGAGTTACGCATGATGGCCCCTCACGAATGCCGAGGTGTATGCATTCAGTGTAGGTCCATCGCCGCTACAGCCTGTGCCGCCTGCTGCAGCGTGTCGCCTGGATCGCCAGCAAGCTTGATTCCTACAGAAGCCGAGGCGAGGTGGCCATCAAGCGTGGGGTGTTCCCGGCCTCGGTAGGAGCGAGGCTTGCCCGCGAAGCGGTGTGCCTGATGTACCGCGTCGCCTGGATCGCCGGCAAGCCTGGCTCCTACAGAAGCGAGGTGGCCATCGGCGTGAGGTATCCCCGGCTCTTACGGCAGCACAGGCGGTTTGTCGGCCAACTGGGCCACCAGAAACTCGATAAAGGCCCTGGTCTTCTGCGGTACGCGCCGGGCCGACGGGTACACCGCGTGGATGCTGATCGGCGGCGCCTGCCATTCGCACAGCACCGGCACCAGGCGGCCGGCGGCCAGGGCGTCGGCGACGATGAAGTCGGGCAGCAGGGCGATGCCCATGCCGGCCTCGGCGGCCTGGGCCAGCAGGTCGCCGTTGTTGGCGTGCAGCGGGCCTGTGACGTGGACGCGCTGGGTGTCCTTGCCGTTGCTCAACTGCAGGCTGACCCCGCTTTGCAGGTAGCCATAGTTCAGGCACTGGTGGGCGGTCAGGTCGCGGGGCGTCTGCGGGATGCCGGCGCGCTTCAGGTAGTCCGGCGAGGCCACCATGATCCGCGGCGCCGGGGCCAGCAGCTTGGCGACCATCGAGGAGTCGGCCAGGCTGGCGATGCGGATGGTCACATCGAAACCGCCGCGCACCGGGTCCACCTGCTGGTCGCTGAGCACAAGCTGCAATTCGATGTTCGGGTGCTGCTCATGGAACAGCGGCACCAGCGGCCCGAGGCGACGCAGGCCGAAGGACATCGGCGCGTTGACCCGCAGCACCCCGCGCAATTCGCCGATACCGTCCCGCGCCCGTTGTTCGGCCTCGTCCACGGCGGCCAGGACTTCCCGCGCCGACTCGTAGTACTCGGCGCCGGCTTCGGTCAGGTGCAGGCTGCGGGTGGTGCGGTGCAGCAACTGCACGCCGATGGCTTCCTCCAGCGCCTGGATCTGTTTGCTGACTTTCGAGCGCGGCACGTCCATGGCCCGGGCCGCGGCGGCGAAGCCGTTGGCATCGACCGTGACGACAAACGCGCGCATGCATTCGATGCGATCCATGATTGTTCCTGTTTTGGAATCAATAAATCTCGATTTTATGGAATTGTCCCCTTTTGATCCAGCCCCTAAATTAGCCACCAAGCCGGCAGCAAAGCCTCCCCAGCGGAACCCGCGCCGAGCCCCTGAATTGTGCAAATCAACGCTTGAACCCACTCGACAGCAAAAGGAACGCGCCATGTCTATCCGTGAACTGCTCAACCCAAGCAACTCCGCCCTGATCCTGATCGACCACCAGCCCCAGATGTCCTTCGGCGTGCAATCGATCGACCGTCAGACCCTGAAGAACAACACCGTGGGCCTGGCCAAGGCGGCGAAGATCTTCAACGTGCCGACCATCTTCACCTCGGTGGAAACCGAGAGCTTCAGCGGCTACATCTGGCCGGAACTGCTCAGCGTGTTCCCTGACCACCAGCCGATCGAGCGCACCTCGATGAACTCCTGGGAAGACAAGAAACTGGTGGAAGCGGTGAAGGCCACCGGACGCAAGAAACTGATCATGGCCGCGCTGTGGACCGAGGTCTGCTTGAACTTCCCGGCCCTGGAAGCCCTGGCCGAAGGCTACGAGGTGCACATCGTCACCGACGCTTCCGGCGGTACCACCCAGGAAGCCCATGACATGTCGGTACAGCGCATGATCCAGGCCGGCGCGGTGCCTGTGACCTGGCAGCAAGTGCTGCTCGAGTTCCAGCGCGACTGGGCGCACAAGGAAACCTATGACGCGGTGATGGACCTGGTGCGCGAGCACAGCGGCGCCTACGGCATGGGCGTGGACTATGCCTACACCATGGTGCACAAGGCGCCGCAACGTCAGGTCAAGTAAGTCCCTCGCCAGCGGACGCTGCAACAGCCGTCCGCTGGCCCCTTTCTTCTCATCCGCGGCCTGGAGCTTGCCATGAACCTCGAACTTTCCGACGGCGTGGTCACCCTGCTGGTGCGGCACCGAGTCAAGGCGGGCCAGGACCAGGCGTACGAAGCCTGGTTGCGCCGGATCATCGGCACCGCCCGCAGCTACCCCGGGCACTTGGGGATCGATGTGGTGCGCGGCCATAGCGACGGCCTGGCGCTGTTCACCAGCGTGCTGCGCTTTGCCAGCACCGAGCAGTTGCAGCACTGGCTCGATTCCGCCGAC